>CAKRWK010000059.1 GCA_934417455.1 uncultured Eubacteriales bacterium | reverse complement strand
CGGCAATACTGCGAATAACCGGAATTACCGGCAGGAGGTGTCGTTTGCAAAGCGGAAAAGTGGAAATATGCGGAATCCGGACGTCGGACATCCGGACTTTGACGGAGGAGGAAAAACGCGACCTGCTTGAAAAATCCAAGGCCGGTGATATGGCGGCCAGAGAAAAACTGGCGCTCGGAAATCTGCGCCTGGTGCTCAGCGTGATTCGCCGTTTCCCGACCAAAAGGGAGAGCGCGGACGACTTGTTTCAGGTCGGCTGTATCGGCCTGCTCAAGGCCATAGACAATTTCAATCTTGACCTTGATGTGCGTTTTTCCACCTACGCCGTGCCCATGATTATCGGAGAAATCCGAAGATACCTGCGGGACAACAATACCGTGCGCGTCAGCCGCGGTATGCGCGATCTCGCGTACCGTGCCCTGCAAATCCGTGAGGCTGTGTCTCACAGCGAAGGAAGGGAAGCGACGCTCTCAGAAATCGCGACAAAACTCGGCGAGCGGGAAGCGGACGTTTCCAAAGCGCTGGAAGCCATTGTCGAACCGATGTCGCTCTATGACTCCGTGTACAACGACGGAGAGGATTCGGTTTATGTGATAGATCAACTCGGAGACGAGGAAAATTCCGACGATGCGTGGGTGGAGAATCTTTCTTTGCGCGAGGCGTTCGACAAATTGAATCCGAGAGAGAGGGACATCATCGCCCGCCGCTTTTACAAGGGAAAAACACAGATGGAGATTGCCTCGGAAATCGGAATTTCCCAGGCGCAGGTATCGCGACTTGAAAAAGCGGCGATTGATAAAATGAGAAAATATATGACTTGAAAAGTCAAAAAACTTTAAGTTTCTGCACTGTATTGCAAAGAATGATGTACAAAACCGTCGCGAGCGAATCGAAAAGTCGTGCTGCTTGCGGCGGTCGTTGTTTTGTGAAATCAAGCCGCCGGAGCGACTTCTTCCGGAACGGAGGCCAGCATGTTTTCAATGAAAATGCCGTAACCTGTTTTCGGATCGGAGACCATGACATGGGTGACGGCGCCGACAAGTTTGCCGTCCTGAAGAATGGGAGAACCGGACATACCGCGCACAATACCGCCGGTGACGGCGATGAGCGTCGGGTCCGTGACCTCCACGGTGAAGGATTTTGTTCCCGTCGAGCGGGCATCGATGTCCGAGATTTTTACCTCGTATTTTCCGATACCGCCGCCGTGCACCGTAGACAGGATGGTGGCCGGGCCTTCATGCACGTCCGCTTTTGCGGCAACCTCCACAGCCGACAGTCCCTCGGGAATTTCCGTAAGGCGGCCGAAAACGCCGCACTCGTTGTTGGAGAGAAGTTTTCCTGTCACGCGGTTTTTGAGTACACCGCGCAACTCTCCCGGTTTACCGCTTTCCCCGCGCTGTACGCCGCCGAGTATGACATCTGTGACGATGCCTTCCCGCATGGGCAGGATTTGCCCGCTGTCTGCGTCACATATACCGTGACCGAGGCCGCCGAACACTCCCGTTTCGGGGTCGATGAACGTGACCGTGCCGATACCGGCCGTGCTGTCACGTACCGCGATACCGAGCACTTTTCCGTCGCCGTCGTCGGAGGTCGGCAGCGTGAAGGTCTTTTCGCTTCCGTCGCGCAGAACGGAGAGGCGGACAGACGCGCCTGCCGTGCGCATGACCTCGCCGAGTTCGGCCGTGTCATGCACCTCTCTGCCGTTGACGCGGCGGATGAGGTCGCCGACGGCGAGAGTACCCGCCGCGGCCGAGCCTTCGCGTATTTCACGGACAACGACGCCGTCCTGCCGGATTTTCACGCCGAATATCTGCCCTCCCGGGCAGAGAAGGAGGGTTTTGCCCGCGGGGACTTTTGCGTCCGCGTCTTCCTCTCTTCCGTTCTTTCCGAAGATAAGCTCGAAAAACCGTGAGGAAACTTTCACGTTTTCGTCAGTCGCGGCCATGGCGGGCGCCGTGGCGGCATCCGCGACCGCGCACATGTCCGCCGCAGATGCGGAAACGGACAGACAGAGAACGGAAAGAAGAGAAACAAGCGAGATAACCGCTTTGGAAAATTTCTTGTATTTCATCGGATTTGATTCCTTTTTGGACCTGTATTTTCGCTTTTCGATTGCCACGGTATCATTTTGACCGCAAAACGGCGGGTATATCCCATGAAAAAACAGGAATCGGCGACGGTCGACGGCCGGGTTTGGAAAAAAACAAAAAAACTCTTGACAAAGAGAAATAAATCGGTTATAATGTAAAATGCTTTCGTATGGTTTTACGCGACCATTGCATTCAAATATCAATAAAGGAGGTGCCGAACTGTGAAGAGAACATATCAGCCCAAGAAGAGACAGAGAAACAAAGAACACGGTTTCCGCAAAAGAATGGCAACCGCGAACGGCAGAAAAGTTCTGAAGAGAAGACGCGCCAAGGGAAGAGCCCGTCTCACCTACTGATCACGCTCTGTGATGTACAAAACCTCCGATAAACCGCCGTCCGGTGCGACTTTATCGGGGTTTTTGTTTAAGGAGACAAATGAAGTTCAAAGCGATTTGTGAAAACCACTTGTATCAGAAAGCGTATACCAAAGGAAAGCGCGCGGTTCTGCCATCCGTGGCAGTGTATGTTTTACCCGACTATCAGGCAAAGCGGATTGCCAAAGCCCGCCCGGACAAGCGGACGGTCAACCGCATCGGTCTGACGGTGTCGACCAAACTCGGCGGTGCCGTTGTGCGCAGTCGCGTGCGCAGGATTCTGCGTGCGGCCCTGCAGGACGTGTACAGAGAAGGTCGGGTAAAGACGGGATTTCTTATCGTTGTCGCGGCGAGGGGCGCCGCGGTGAATATGAAAAGCACGGAGATGACGGCCGACATCCGGCGGGCATTTGACGGGCTTTCCCTAATTGAGCACGTATGAAATACCTGATGATTGCCCTCATAAAGTTCTACCGCAAATGTATTTCCCCACTGAAACCGCCGTGCTGTCGGTTCACACCGACCTGCTCCGAGTATGCGCTCGAAGCATTCACGAAACGCGGATTTTTCGTAGGCATGATTCTGACGGTCTGGCGCGTTTTGCGCTGCAATCCGTTCGGAAAAGGCGGGTACGACCCCGTGCCCATGACCGGCCTGCGCCATAAAACGCCGCCTGTGCCTCCGACGGAGGACGACGCCGCACGGCACGATTTAGAAAAGAAGGAAAATCCAAACGAATGATAGCAGCCATTAACAATTTTTTCGGAACCATTCTTTCGTGGTTCAACCAGATTACGGGATCGTATGCTCTGGCATTGCTCCTGTACGCTCTGATGTTCAAACTGCTCTTTCTGCCCTTCGGCATCAAACAGCAGAAAACCTTGATCAAGCAGGCGCAACTGCGTCCGAAGATCGCGAAAATCGAGAAAAAGTATGCGGGAAGATATGATAACGCAACCCGCCAGAAAATGCAACAGGAAATTATGGATTTGCAGCAGAAGGAAGGCGTCAGCCCTCTCGGCGGATGTCTGCCGCTTCTTCTGCAGATGCCTATTATCATTATTCTTTATAACGTTATCCGTCAGCCGCTTTCTTACATCTGTAAACTCGGCTCCGACACCATCGCCAATATCGCCACCGCCGTCGGCGGCAACGCGAGCGACGAAATCAGCCTTATTTCGGCCGTCAGAGGCCAGATAGCTGCCGGTACGTGGACAGGCGTGGAAGGTTTTGACCCGTCGGTGCTTCCGAACTTCAACGTGTTCGGCGTCGACCTGTCCGCCAATCCCTCCTTCACGAATTTCAGCATTCTGATTCTCATTCCCATACTGGCCGCCGCCGCACAGTGGCTTTCCATGTTCCTCATGCGCAAATTCCAGGGGAATACGCAGACCGCAACCGACGCGCAGGCCGGCATGTCCATGAAAATCATGGACCTTATGATGCCGCTCCTGACGCTGTTCCTTGCGTTCAGTTTCTCCGGTATGCTCGGCCTTTACTGGATTTACCAGTCTTTGCTCGGCATTCTGCAGTCGTTCATTCTCTGCAAAGTCATGCCGCTGCCGAAGTATACGGATGAAGAACTCAAAGCCATGGAGAAGGCGGACAAAGAGCGTGCCAAAGCGCAGAAAGCTGCCCTGTCCGAACAGCCGCGTTACAAATCGTTGCACCACATCGACGATGAAGACTACGACGAACTTCCCGAACTGAACAAACCGAAACCCTCGGACAAGAAAACGTCGGGTATCGAAGGCGCCGCGCTGAAAGACGACAAAAAGAACGATGACGGAAAGAAAAACTGACACCGTCCGACCGTGACAAGAAAGGAAAAGAACCATGCTTAAAGAAGTTACTGCTTCCGGCAAAGACGTTGCCGAAGCAAAAGAAAACGCAAGAATCGCGCTCGGCGCCGGGGAACTCGACGATGTGAAGTTTGAAGTCCTTCATGCCGGCAGCCGCGGCATCCTCGGCATCATCGGCGTGAAGCCCGCCAAGGTGCGCGCGTACATTGATTCGGCCGACGTTACGCCGGCTCCCCGCCGCGCCGACAGAGGCGAACGTACGGAGAAAAATTCCGACCGCCGTCAGGGACAGGACAACCGTCCGAAGAATAACCGTCCCGAACGGAAACCCCGCACGGGCGACCGTCCGGCACCGGCCGAGAAAAAAACGACGTCCGACGTCGCGCCGAAACAGCGCCCGGCCGACAAGGCACCCCGCGCACCGCGCTCCGCCGTGATTCCGGAGACGCAACTGAAATTCGAGAAGAGAACCGTCGCCGACGGCGAGGATATGTCTTACGAATTTGTCCGCACGCTTGTGAAAAATCTCGGCCTTGACGCCGAGGCGGAACTCTATTCCTGTGAGGACGGCACCCGCCGTATCAATATCACGGGAACGGACGCCTCGCTTCTCATCGGCCATCACGGCGATACGCTGGATGCCCTGCAGTACCTGACCAATCTGGCCGGCGTGCGCAAAAATGCGAGCGGCGAGCGCGACAAGAGCCGCGTGACCATTGATATCGAAGGTTACCGCGCCAAGAGAGAGGAAACCCTGCGCGCGCTGGCACGTCGTATGGCGGCCAAAGCCCTGCGCAACAAACGCAGTGTAATGCTCGAACCCATGACCGCCTATGAACGCCGCATCATCCACTCGGAAGTGCAGAACATCGAGGGTGTTTCCACCAACTCCATCGGTTCGGACAACAACCGTAAAATCGTCATTTATCTGACGGACAAAAAGCCCGAAGGCCTGTTTGAGGAACCGACGAAAACGCCGCTTGCCGAAGAGTTCGCTCCCTCGGCGGACGAGATTGTTTCGGTGACCGACCAGGTGACGGCGTCCGTCAATGTCGACGACGAGGCGGCCGCGGACAGCATTGCCGTCCGTACGCTCAAGGACGTGGAGGTCGGCGACGCGTCGCTTGCCCCGGTCGACGGCGATGCCGTAACGCTCGAATCCGACATCCTCGTCGAAGAGGACAACGCGGAAAAATCCGAAACGGAAGCATCCGTTGCGGAAGAACCCGCCGAAGAAAATGCATAATTCAACGACGACGGTTGCCGCCGTTTCAACCCCACCCGGCAAGGGTGGGGTTGCGCTTATCCGCATCAGCGGATGTGATGCGTTCGCGGTGGCAGACCGTGTTTTCTGCCCAAAAAACGGGCGGCCTTTGTCGGAACATATGCCGAATATGCAAACATACGGTGACATTTTCTTTGACGGAGAGTCGATAGACGACGGAATGGCGACCCGTTTTTCCGCGCCTCATTCGTATACCGGTGAGGACACGGTGGAAATCACTTGTCACGGCGGCGTGCTTGTGACGGCGACGGTACTGAAAGCCGTACTGGCCGCGGGTGCGCTCTTGGCCGACCCGGGCGAATTTACCGAACGCGCCTTTGTCAACGGAAAACTTACCTTGACGGACGCCGAGGGCGTCGGTCAACTTCTTGACGCCGCCACGGTGGCAGGTCTGCGCCTTTCGCGGGCAAGCGCCCGCGCCGGCCTGTCGGAGAAAATCGGGGACATCCGCCGCTCGCTTGTCGACCTCATGAGTTCCGTTTATGCCCGCATTGATTATCCCGACGAAGACCTCGGCGAATTTTCCGACGGTGAAACGGCCGAAAGACTGAAACACATCCGTGCGCAGGTCTGCCGCCTGATAGACACCTATCGCACCGGGCACGCCGTAGCGGAGGGCATCCGCACCGTGATATGCGGCAAGCCGAACGCAGGGAAGAGTTCCCTTTACAATGCACTCCTCGGCGAAACGGCCGCCATCGTGACCGATATTGCCGGTACAACGAGGGACACCCTGACGGCGCGGGCGGCCGTCGGTCCCGTACTTCTTCATCTGACGGATACGGCGGGACTGCGCGAAACGGATGATCCCGTCGAAAAAATGGGCGTTGCCCGCGCCAGAGAGAAACTGGCGGCGGCAGAACTTATCCTTTGTGTATTCGACCTCTCGCGCCCGGCGGACGCCGAGGATGCCGACCTTGTTCGGTATGTAGCCACGCTTTCGGCAAAGAAAATCGCCGTCCTTAACAAAAGCGACCTTCCCGTCAGATTTCATACGGACGGACTGGCGGAGAATTTTTCCGCCGTTGTCACGGTATCTGCCGAAAAGGGAGATACGGAGGCGCTTACCGACTGCATCCGGGTGATGTTTACGGACGGCGAGATTTCCCTCGGCGAGGACGCCGTGGTCACGACGGCAAGACAGGAAGCCACGCTTTTGCGGGCGCGCGATTTAATGGATACGGCTCTTGCCGCGTACGGAGCCGCTATGGCGGCCGACGCCGCCTCTTCCGACCTAGAACTTGCCATCGGTGCTCTGTCGCAAAC
>CAKRWK010000058.1 GCA_934417455.1 uncultured Eubacteriales bacterium | reverse complement strand
AACCGGAGAGAAATCCTTTGGACCAAGTGAACGTCATGCCGTCAAATGCAGACAAATGCGTCGTGCTCTTGTTGGGGTCGTTTTCGTAGGTCACCGTTTTTCCGTTGACGGCCGTGAGGCGGTCGGGGCGGTTGCTGTCACCGTAGGTGAAAACGTCTTCCGTGTATTCTCCACGCACCGTGCCTCCGTGATAAGCATATGTCTTTTTGCTTGTTATATTTCCGTACGCGTCATAATCATACGTAATGGTACGGGAAAACAGGCTGTTGTTTTCTCTGACAAGCCGTCCGAAGCCGTCATAGGTGTAGGAACATACGGTTTTTGCACCTTTTTTAATGCCGGAAATCCGCCCGGCGGTATCGTAAATATACGTTTCCGTAAAGAGTGCCGACGTGTTTCCGTCCTTCTTGTGCGTTACGCTTTTTACTCTGCCGAGGGCTTTGTTTCCGTCCGTTTCGTACACAATATCTCTTGTCAGTTTCTTTGTCGCCGTTTCTGTGGCAACGGCGGAACTCTGTCCGAAGTCGTTGTACGAAAGGGAAGTCGTCAGCGTTTTTGTTGTATTGGCTTCGGTACTGTCTTCGTCCGCTTCTGCCACAGTGTGTATAACTTTAGAGATACGGGAAGAACGGCCTTCTGCGGAAAAGTCGTCTTCATACGAGACGCTTTGGAGACTGATGTGCGTATGTGCGCTCAATGTCTCCCGGGCTTTGCATACGACATTCATCCCCTGCGTGACGACACGGCTGGCATTATCGCGGCCGAACGTATCGGTTTGCTTGGCATCATCGCCGTCGGATACCACCTTTTCCGGTAAACCGTTGAGGTAATAGTAAGTAACGTTCTTTCCGGCTTCCGTGTCTACGGAGGATGTGGCTTCGGAACTTCCGCTGACTTTTTCCGCGGCGGTATAACTGTCGGGGGCGCCGTAATCCGCTCCGCCGTAGGAAACCGTCGCGAGAATCTCTGATGACCCGAGCGTCTTTTTTGTCAGGCGACCGTAAATATCATAGGTGTCCACGATGACCCCTCCGTCCTGGTCCTTTGTTTCGACGGTGCGGGCAGCGTCGTCGTACGTTATATCTTTCAGTCGGTAGGTCGATGTCTTTCCGTACATGGCCTTGGTCATGCGGCCGTCCGTGTACCTGTAAAGATAGCGCAGGTTGTTTTGCTTGGTTTCCGTGTTGTAGCCGTCCGTATAAGCGAGATTCACTTCCTGTTTGTTTCCGCTGGCGTCGGTCAATGTTGCCTTTTCCGCAATACCCGTCACAAGGTCAAGGGACAGGTCACATGTCACGCCATCCGGCGTTTGAATTTGGTTCAGCCGGAAGAATGTACCTTCGTACCTATATAGTGTGGTCTGACCCGCCGTGTCCGTATGAGCACTCAAGGACATGACATATTCACCGTAGGTGTAGGTTTCCTCGGTATAGACGTCGCTTTCCGGCGTGTTGCTCGCGTTCGGGCGGACTTTTGTTTTTGTCAACAAGCCGAGAGAATTGTACGTATTTTCCGTTATGCGGATTTTTCTGCCGGGGAAAACTTCTTTCGTATAGACGGCATTGCCGTTATAATCGCCGTTTGTGCAACGGAAATACCGTTTGACATAGCCGTTATCAAGATAATGCAATGTGTTTTCCACCGCTTCCGAAAAGTATGGACGGGCCACAAGGTCAAAATAAACGGTGGAATCCGTGACTTGGGATTGCGCGTATGTCATGCTTCCGAGGTGATAATAGGAAATACTGTAGTATGAAGCATTTGTCGCAGTCGACATGGCCACAGCGGGGCCGTTGCAATACGATTCATACTGTTCAAGATCCGAAATGCACAGGTCATTGTACGTGTTGCCCATGGCATTCAGAAATTGCCATCCGAAGATGTCTTCCGGAAAAACGACTTCGGGGCGGGCTGTCCGTCTGTCACTGCCGATACCGAATTGCATACTTTGAACGTCCCGCAGGAAAATTCTTTCCGGGTAGGATGAAGGAAGTTCTCCCTCTACATTCCGTTTTTCCAACATAGGAAGCGTGACCGTCATATCGGACAGCAGCGGCGTGATACGCACGTCGTATACTTCCGTTTCGGCCGAAGTCCGTCCGTTTTCCGTCACCGTCCAGTTTTCGTCTCCGGCAGACGTCGCCTTGACGAGGAAGGGGTAACTGAAAAACATGTAGTGCGAAAAATTCGGCAGGTTTTTGCAGAGAAACGTCGCAAGCACGGTTCCGCTTCCGTTTCTGACGGTGAAGGAGCGTGTGCTCTCCGGCGTTTTTATCCACATGGAAAGGACGTAGGGAATGTCCCGTGTCGTGCTTTTGTACGCTTCGGGGATTTTGATGGTATAAATTCCCGAACTGACGGTACGTTCCGCGAAGGCGGCGCTTTGCCGCAATGTTCCGTTTATTCCGCCGACGGAACTCAGACCGACGTTCGTGCGGAACGTCTGTATACCGGTTGTCGGGTTGTGATAAAACATGTTTTCGTCCGAGGCTTCGTCCCCGACGACCTCATAGGTATATTCGAGGTCATTCTTGCGGAACTGATACCGCGTGCGGACGCCGTAGCGGTCTTTGGATTCAAACAGAAATCCTTTGTATGTTGTGTTTGAGGCGGGGTGCAGGTGTTTGACGGTGGTGTCCTCCACCGTGCGCGAGCCGACGGTCTTTTTGATATGAATCTCTTCCTTTGTCTGCGAACAGTCGAGAAATTCGATGAAGCCCGTTCCGTTCTCATCCGTTGTCAGGGAACCGAGCGTCAAAGAGCCGTTGTGGAACGAATAGTGATACTGCACGTTGTTCGGCAGAGTAAATATAACGCTGTCATACACATAAGATACCGTGGCTTTCCATGCGGTTCCCATAAAAGCATCGCTTTGCACTTCAATGGTGGCAAGTTGTCCGGTACTGTCGTAGGAACAATACAGATTTACCATATAGAGATAGCCGATGGCATATGTCAGATGATGTAAATCGTCATAGGCGAATCTTGCAATTTCCGTGGATTCTTCCCGACTCGTAAAGTGGCGGATACTTGTAATATCGCCGTTTGCGTTGTAATATTCCACGGTCTGGTCTTGGGCAGAAACTGTCATTGTACCGTCTGTGGTGGAAACGCGCAAGCGTCTGCCGCTGCGGTCGGCGGCAATATAGTCGGGGTAAGAACCGTAAAACTCGGTAATAGAGCCGTCCGCTTCCACGAGGGCGGGTTTCAGAGAAGAACCCTCTTCGGGAAAGACGATTTTCTTCTGTACGGTAAGTTTCATGCCGGGAGTAATGCCGAAAAGGTTCTTGCCGTAAAAACGGGTGTCGCTCTCGTCAAGGCAACTTCTCGTGTGGCATGCGATGCCGACGGGGATTTTTATGACGTCGTCTCCGAATGTCAGAAAGTCAATCCTGTGCTTGTAAAAGAAATGCGGGAGGTCGAGTGTGGCGGTGCCGATGTCGTAGTTTTTGATGTACGTGGTATCGCTCATGGTTTTTCTCTTCTTTCCTTATTTTCTTTTTTGCTTTTTCCGGCTTCTCCGGCGCTTGGTGGTTCTTTCCTTTCTTTCCGGTGTTTGCCGGTCTGCTTTCAGTATACCATATCGAAGTGGAAAAAGCAAGGAAAAAAAGTGCACAAAATTTCGGAGCAAATTTTGTGCACTTTGCGGATTGACAAAGCCGCCGGTTTTCTGTATCATAAAAAAGTGGGCAAAAGAAGCGCGGGTGTTGTATAAGAACACCCGCGCTTATTTTTATACGGATTCTTTGAATCCTTTGCCGCTGATTTCGCTCGTGTCCGTCACGATGACGAAACTCTTGCTGTCGATGGCTTTGACGAACTTTTTGAGGGCGACGGTCTGCCGTGTGGTCAGGGCGGTGAGAATGACGGTTTTCTTTTCGTGCGAATAGGCGCCGACGCAACCTTCGTCCACCGTGGCGCTCTTATGGAGGACTTCCGTAATGTAGCGGCAGACGACCTCTTCGTTTTCCGGCGAGGTGATGACGGTGCAGTACTTGGAGAGGTTGATGCGCAGAAGCAGGCGATTGACGAGCAGGGTTTTCGCGAGGAAGCCGAGCACGGAGAACAGCCACGTCTCCACGCCGAAAATGAAGAGCACCGACATGACGATGACGGCGTCGGCACAGAGCAGGGCGGTGGAGATGTTGATGTGCGTGAATTTCTTGATAATCATGGCGACGATATCCGTGCCGCCGCTCGACGCGTCGTTATAGAAGAGAATGGCACTGCCGAGTGCGGGGAGCACGACGGCAAACATCCATTCGAGAAGCGGCTGGTGCGTCAGCGGCTCGGAGAGCGGGCAGAGAAGGCCGAACAGCGAAATAAAACCCGACATGGCAAGAACGGTATATACCGTCTTGGCGCCGAAGTCCCGCCCGATAAGGAGGAATCCTATCACGAGGAGAATCAGGTTCAGGATAACGTCCAGGTTACCCGTGGACAACCCGGGAATAAACGTGCTCGCCAGAATGGCGATGCCGTTGACGCCGCCCATGGCGAAATTGTTGGGAAATTTGAAGAAATAACTGCCCGTCGACATCAGGAGTGCGCCGAGGGTCAGCATGGCGACGGTGCGCAGAAAGTCCCACACCGACTTTTTTTCTATTTTCGCAAACGCGCTCTGCAACGCGCGATTCCGTTTTTTATCCGCTTTTCCGTCACCCGCGGCGTTGACCTGCGCGAGGGTCTGATTGTTTTCGGCGTCCATTTTGTTCCTTTGTTTCATTTGCCATTCGCGATAAGGAAGGCGCATGTTATATATCTTTTTTGAAGTGCCTTAAGTATACCGCAGGAAAAAGAAAATATCAAACATTTTTCCCGTGTACCTTGACACAACCGTTTGATTGTGATAAAATAGAAAATATCAAACAAAAAATTGTGATAAGGAAGGATTTCATCCGTCGGAATGCAAAAATCGACCGAAAAGGGCCGAAAGCACGGCTTTTTTTACCGGCTTTTGCCTGTCCTTTTGGTCGAATCCGGCATTTTGGAGGGTGCGCGGGCAACATGATCAATTTTGTCAATCTCGACTATTTCGTAAAAATCGCCGAGGCGGGAAGCGTCACGCGGGTGGCCGAACACGAGCACGTCTCCCAACAGTCCCTCAGCAACCATATAAAAAAGATAGAAGAAACCTATCGCGTCGAACTGTTTGACCGCTCGGGGCGCATGGCGCTGACCCCGGCGGGGGAGGTGTTTTACCGGCATGCCGTCCGCATTCTTTCGGAGTATGCGGACATGAACGAACGCCTTTCGGACATGCGCGGTGAGCGGCAGGGCAGTCTGAAAATCGGGCTTTCCTACACCCGCGGTTGTGTGTTTTTGCCCGAGATTTTGCCGCGCTATCATGCGGAAAACCCCTGCATACGTGTGGAAATCATTGAGAACAACGCCAAAGTCCTGGAAGAATACCTGCTCGGCGGGCACATCGACTGTTGCCTCGGCGCCGACCTTTTTCGCCGGCCGGACATTGAAATTGTCCCCCTCTGTCGGGAAATGCACTATCTTGTCGTTCCCGACGCGCTCTGCCCGCCGACGGAGGCGGACGAAGGCGCCGTCCGCTCGCTCCCGCTCGATATTTCCCGCATCGCCGATTTGCCGTTTCTCCTTCTGTCGCCCGGCAACCGTGTGCGCGCTGCGTTCGACCGCTATCTTGCCGCGCGCGGCCTGCGCGTCAACGTCCTGCTCGAAGGGGAGAACATCGAAACACTCTTTGACCTGACCTGCTGCGGCATGGGCGTCACCGTGTATCCGGAAATGTTTCTGCGCCACCGTCTGTCCGCGCTTCCCGCGGGCGTCACGTTCTATCCCATCGACGACGGGGAAGAGCACATTCTGTCCGTCGGTTACCGCAGAAAAGACTATATGTCCTATGCCCTCGAAAGTTTTATTTCGGCCGCGAAAGCCTGCTTTTCCGAAACGAACCGATTGATTTTCTCGTAACGGAAAACCGCAAAGACAAACGCTTTTTTTCGTCGCCGCGGCCGTTTATGCAACTTTTTTCGAAATTGTTGCAAAAAAATGCGCAAAACCCCTTGACAACCGCCGCCGTATGTGCTATACTTGTCGCATCTCAGAGGAAAGGAACGGTTCCGAAAGCAATATGGCAAACTCCGTACGTTTTATGGGCTATTATTACTTTTACTTTTACTTTTATCCCGAAAAAGTAAGAGCGATTTGTGATGCCCAAAACCGGAAAGAGGATGGAAGCCGTTTTCGCTGAAGAAGACCGCCGAAAAAGAATTTCTGACCGCAGGGACACAAGTCCGTGCGGTTTTTTTGTTAGCCTCCGCCGCCGCGCGGAAGCCGCCGGACACCCCGCCCGAGGAAAACAAACAAAAGGAGAAAAAGAAAATGAAAACCCGAATCCGCCGTACCGTATCCCTTGTTCTTGCCGTTGTGATGACGGCGCTCACCGTCCTCACTCTCGGTGCCTGCTCGCAGAAAAAGACGTACACCGTCGGTATCTGTCAGTTGGCGCAGCATTCCGCGCTCGACGCCGCCACGCAAGGCTTCAAAGACGCGCTTGTTGCCCGTCTCGGTGCCGAAAATGTCAAGTTTGATGAGCAAAATGCCAATGGTGACAGCGTGACCTGCGGCACGATTGTCAATTCTTTTGTATCGAAAAAAGTCGATTTGATTATGGCCAATGCCACCGCGTCCCTGCAAGCCGCGTACAACGCGACGGCCGATATTCCCATTCTCGGCACGTCCGTGACGGAATACGGCGTAGCACTGAACCTGAAAGATTTTAACGGCATTGTCGGCGGCAACGTGTCCGGCACGTCCGACCTCGCGCCCCTCGCCGAACAGGCGGCCATGATTGCCGAACTGTTCCCGGATGCCAAGACCGTCGGTCTGCTTTACTGTTCG
>CAKRWK010000057.1 GCA_934417455.1 uncultured Eubacteriales bacterium | reverse complement strand
ACGGACAAAGTGATAGGCATATTCGACCTTGACAGCGCCACCGTTTCTTCTAAAACAAAAAAATTCATTCATCATCAGCAAAAACAGGAAAATATAGAATATGCCGACAGTGATTTACCGCGGTCTTTCGTCGTGTACGAAGAAAACACGAAAAAGTACAAAATAAAACTGTCGAGAATTTCCGCCGCAGGACTTGCGAGCCGGGCGGAAAACCGGTTATCCGAACTTTCGGAAAACGGGCAATAAATCACAGGAAGGAATCATCAACCGTATGTAACAAATACAAACGCATGAATATGACGACAGTCAGATTCAGGTGCTGGAAGGACTGGAGGCCGTTCGCAAAAGACCCGGTATGTACATAGGTACCACATCGGCACGCGGACTTCATCACCTTGTATATGAAATCGTGGATAATTCCATTGATGAGGCTTTGGCCGGCGCATGCGACAGCATTCAGGTAATTATAGAAAAAGACGGAAGTATTACCGTAGCGGACGACGGCCGCGGTATTCCCGCCGGCATGAACGAAAAATTGCATCTCCCGACACTGGAAGTCGTTTATACCGTTCTTCACGCCGGTGGAAAATTCGGCGGAGAAGGCTATAAAATCGCCGGCGGTTTGCACGGCGTCGGTGCTTCGGTTGTCAATGCCCTTTCCGAATGGGTGGAAGTTGAAAACTGTCGGGAAGGAATGAAATATACAGAGCGTTTTGAGCGCGGCAAAGTCGCCAGACCTTTCTGCTGCGAGGGACATTGCGAAGAAAAACACGGACTGACGGTGCATTTCAAACCCGACCCGCTGATTTTTGAGGAAACCACGGAATTCGATTACGATACACTGCTTGTCCGCATGAGAGAACAGTCTTTTCTCAATGCCGGCGTCAAAATCATACTGGAAGACAAAAGAGAAGGAAAAGAGAGAAAAGAAATCCTTCATTACGAGGGCGGTATCATTTCTTTTGTCGAATATCTCAATAACGAGAAACGCGGCACGCCCATTCATCCCGATGTCATTTACATGAAAGGCGAAAAGAACGGCTCCGTTGCGGAAGTCGCCATGCAGTATAACGACAGTTACAACGAAACTCTGATTTCTTTTGCCAATAACATGTCCACCATTGAAGGCGGCACGCATGAAACCGGTTTCAAAACCGCTCTGACCCGTGCCATTAACGATTATGCAAGAAAAACCGGCGTTATCAAAGGGGACGATAAAGGTCTTTCCGGCGAAGACGTCCGCGAAGGACTGGTGGCCGTTATTTCCGTAAAACTGACGGACGCGCAGTTTGAAAGTCAAACCAAGGCTAAACTCGGAAACAGTGAAATACGTCCTCTTGTGGACAGCATCGTATATGCCAAACTGACCGAATATTTTGAAGAAAATCCGGTCAGTGCCAAATTGATTCTCGAAAAGGCCATGGCGGCCAATCGTGCTCGCGAAGCGGCGAGAAAAGCCCGCGAGTTGACCAGACGTAAAAACGTTCTCGAGGTGTCTACTTTGCCCGGCAAACTGGCCGACTGTCAGGAAAAAGAAACCCGACTGACAGAGGTGTATCTGGTGGAAGGAGACAGTGCCGGCGGTTCCGCAAAAGACGGCAGAGACAGCCGCTATCAGGCCATTCTTCCTTTGCGCGGTAAAGTTCTGAACGTGGAGAAAGCGAGACTTGACAAAGTATACGCCAATACGTCGCTTATTCCCATTATTCAGGCGCTCGGCTGCGGTATCGGAGAAGATTTTGATATAACGAAACTCCGTTACGGAAAAATTATCATTATGGCCGATGCCGATGTGGACGGTTCTCATATACGCATTCTTCTTCTTACGTTTTTCTTCCGTCATATGCGCCCGCTGATTGAAGAGGGACATATATTCCTTGCTCAGCCGCCTCTTTATAAGGTGCACAAAGGAAAAAATCTCCGTTACGCGTTCAGTGACGAAGAGAGAGACAAATATATAGCGGAACTCGGTACGGTGGGAGTGGAAGCCGAGCGGTACAAAGGTCTCGGTGAAATGGATCCCGAACAACTTTGGGAAACAACTATGGATCCCGAAACAAGAACGCTTTTGAAGGTCACCATAGAAGATGCCATATCCTGTGACGAGATTTTCTCCGTTCTGATGGGTGACATGGTGGAACCCAGACGTGAGTTTATCGCGAAAAATGCCAAGTTCGTCAAGAATCTCGATATTTAACGAAAGGAAATTTTATGGAACATACATACCAGAGTAAAGATATTGAATTTCCTTTACAGAAAATAGAACTTCAGGACATGGAAAAAGAGGTAAAAAGCGCGTTTATCGAATATTCGATGAGCGTTATTACCTCCCGTGCCCTGCCCGATGTCAGAGACGGTATGAAACCCGGACAGAGACGTATTCTTTACGCTATGTACGAGGACCATTTGACATATGACAAACCTTTCCGGAAATCCGCGACCACCGTCGGTAACGTGCTCGGTCGTTATCATCCGCACGGCGACTCCGCTGTATATCAAGCCATGGTCCGTATGGCACAGAGTTTCTCCCTGCGTTGCCCTTTGGTGGAAGGTCACGGTAACTTCGGTAACGTCGACGGCGACGGCGCCGCCGCTTACCGTTATACCGAAGCAAGAATGAGCCGCATTGCCGACCTCATGATGAGCGACATTGAAAAGAATGTCGTTCCTATGACGAGAAACTTTGACAACACGAGAGACGAGCCGGAAGTACTTCCCTCCCGTTTCCCGAACCTGCTTGTCAACGGTTCCGTCGGTATTGCCGTCGGTATGGCGACAAATATTCCTCCGCATAACCTCAGCGAAGTTGTCAACGGCGTTATTTACCGCATGGATAATCCCGAGTGCACGGTCGATGACCTCATGCAGATTATTCACGGTCCCGATTTTCCGACGGCCGCCATTATCTATGGAACGCGCGGCATCCGCGAGGCGTATGAGACGGGCAAAGGACGTATTTACGTCCGCGCCAGAGCAAAAATAGAGGAAGAACACAGACGCATTGTTTTCACGGAAATTCCCTACATGGTCAATAAGGCCATGTTGATTGAAAGCATTGCCAATCTTGTCAAAGACAAGAAAATAGAGGGAATTTCGGGACTCCGCGACGAATCCGGCCGCGGCGGTATGAGAATCGTTGTGGAATACAAAAAGGATGCCAACGGCGAAATCATCCTCAATCAGTTGTATAAATACACGCAACTGCAGGATACCTGTTCCGTCAATATGCTGGTCATTGACGGCGGCGAACCGAAAATTCTGCCGCTTATCGGTATTCTCGATAAGTATATCGGATTCCAGAAAAGCGTCATTATCCGCAGAACGCGTTTTGACCTCAATAAGGCACTGAAGGAACTTCATATTCTCGAAGGATACAAGATTGCGACGGAGAATATCGACGAAGTTATCGAAATCATCAAGGGAAGCGAATCCGTTCCGGATGCGAAAGTGCGTCTGATGGAACGCTTTGCCCTGTCGGAAGAACAGTCGCAGGCCATTGTGGAAATGACCCTCGGCAAACTGTCCGGTCTTGAGAGACAGAAGGTCATGGATCGTATTCTGAAACTCAAGGATATTGTGGCGGAACTTGAAGCTCTTCTTGCGGATGAAAATAAAATCAAGGAAAAACTCAAAGAAGAGTTGACGGAAATCCGCGAAAAATTCGGTGATAAGGATAAGAGACGTACGGAAATCGTCGAAGCCACCGAAGAGATTGATATTGAGGATATGATTGAGCGTCATACCTGCGTCATTACCATGAGCCACACGGGATATATCAAACGGCAGCGGGCGGATGTGTATAACGCACAGAACCGCGGCGGAAAAGGCATCATCGGCATGACGACGAAGGAAGAAGATTTTGTTGAAAATATCCTTGTTGCCAACAGCCACTCGAAAATTCTCTTCTTTACCAATTTCGGCCGTGTGTATATGAAGAAAGCTTACCGTATTCCGGAGGCGTCCCGTACGGCCAAAGGCACCAACCTTGTTAACATCATAGATTTGCAGAAAGACGAAAAGGTCACCGCCATCATTTCCATTGCCGATTTCTCCGATAAGGAATATCTGACAATGATAACCAAACGCGGTATCATTAAAAGAACGCTTCTTTCGGACTTCTCCTATCAGAGGAAAGGTGGAAAAATCGCCATTCGTCTGGACGACGGGGACGAACTTCTCTTTGTCAGACATACCCTTGGCGGTGAGAGCATGATTCTTGCCTCGAAAAACGGCATGGGCGTTCGCTTTGACGAAGAAAATGTCCGTTGCATGGGACGTACGGCACGCGGTGTGAAAGGTATGACTCTTTCGGCCGATGACGAAATTATCGGCGTTGTTCTGGTGGACGATACGAAGAAACTTCTGACCGTCACGGAAAAGGGACTTGCCAAACGGACATCGTTTGACGAATTCCGAGAGATGAAAAACCGCGGCGGTAAAGGTGTCACTGTTCATAAACTTTCCGAAAAAAGCGGAAAACTGGCCGCTATGGCAACGGTGGCGGATGACGATGACCTGATGATTGTCACCAATGAAGGAACCATTATCCGTATCAATGTTTCCGATGTCAATGTGTATTCCAGAACGGCTGCCGGCGTTATCGTTATGCGACTGGACGAAGGCGCGTCCGTTATTACCGTGGCAAGACTGGAAAAAGAAGAAGACATTGAAGCGGCCAGTGCCAAGGCGGAAGAAGAAGGGGCGAGAATTTCCGACGATGAAGAAGACCTTGAACTGAAAGCGGAAGCCGCGGCCGAAAAAACCGAACCCGATGTGACGGAAACCGAAAGCGATGAAGAATAAAATCAAAATTTTCCTTTCGTTTTTCCTTGTCCTTTGTCTTCTGTTTGTCTCTTCCTGCGGACAAAAAGATAATCCGCCGCAAAAGAAGGAAGAGCCGAGGGAATTCAGTGAATCCGAAGTCAGGGATGCGTTTTTACGCCTGCTTCCTCTGTCGGTGAAGGTAAACGAAATTTTTTACGGATACGGAATACCGACGGATAAAAGCGATACGGCCGTCACATACGGCAATTACCGCTCGGCCGACCCCGCGTATCTCAGTGAAAACGGAATCGAGAGCACGGAGAGTCTGCGGGAGGCGGCGCACCTTGTGTATACGGAAGGCATGTGCCGTGTGATATTCCACAAACTCGAGGTGATGTATGACGGGGATTCCATCATAGGATATAAGAGATACTATGACATTCCCGCCACGGCCACGGAACCGTACCGTCTGATGGTGGACACAAAAGCCACCGTGTATCTGAAAGACACGGTGGTGTACGACACCGCTTCCCTGACGGTAACGGGGGCCGACGGCGCATATGTGTGCGCAACGATTCGCGCGACCGTAACCAATGCCGACGGAAAATCACAGGATAAAATTCTGAACCTCCGCCTCTTTGAAGAGGCAAACGGATGGCGGCTCGATACGATGACGTATACGTCGTATTCGGAGTACACGTCCGAACAAAAATAAAATCACACATAAAATACTATACAGAGAGGATTTCCGAAGATGAAATTCAATGAGAAAATCGTAATACTCAGAAAAAAGTACGGTCTTTCCCAGTCCAAATTTGCCAAGGGTATCGGCGTGTCCCGTCAGGCCGTTTACAAGTGGGAATGCGGACAGTCCTACCCCGAAGTTTCCAAACTTCTCGAAATCAAACTCCAGTACAATATCAGTATCGACGACTTGCTTGACGATACATACGATATTCCGATGCCGGAGAAAAAGAAGAGAAAGAGAATTTCGAAGAAGGTAGCGCAGCAACTGCAGGAAGAAGTGGCAAAGCAGATGGAAGCCGAAGCCCCTCTTACCGAAGAGGAAGAGAAAACAGAAGCCGTGGTTGCCGAAACCGTCGCGGTCGAAGAACCGAAAGCGCCCGTTGTCGAGGAATCAAAACCCGAGGTGAAGGCGGAAGTCAAAGAAGAGCCGGTCGAGGCTCCGAAAGAAGAAAAACCGGTCGAAAAAGAAACAGTTAAGAACACGGCCAAGACGAAAGAAGAAAAAGTCAGCCTGTTTGAAAAACTGTTCGGAAGACGGTAATTCGACTTTTTTGCAAAGAAATCTTTGCTTTTTTACAAAAAACACCAAATTTCATGCCGAACAGAGCATTTTTGTCCGGCAATCCTAAGCTTACGCTTTTTTGAAATTGAATAAATTTTAGAAAAATAACCGAATATAGGTATAGTGTTTCTCCCGTCGGATTCCGTCGCGGAGAGTGATGAAAGAAAAAGCGTAAAGAGAGACTTACATATGAAAACAGAAAACAACAAAACAAAAACGGAGCCAATGACAGAAAAGAAAAATAAAAATAACGAATCGGGCGCGGTTAAAGACAAGCATTCTTCTATCCGCCATTTTGCAAAAAAAAGAAAAAATCCGGAAGAAAAGAAAAACGCCCCCGAGGGACGCGTCGGCACGACAAAACCGAAAAAGACGGCAACCGCAAAAGAGAAGAAAGCGGGTGCGCAGAATACGTTACAACCGAAGCGGCCAAAAGTTCCCGTCCCACGCAAAAATGCAAGGAAAAATTTGCTTTCCGACAGCATGAAACAGGCGGTTGTGGAAAAGGCCTCAGCGGAAGAACGTCGCGGCGGAAAACGAGATATGCGCGCGGGAAAGGTGAAAAACGGTAAACTCCGCGTCATCAGCCTCGGCGGTCTGCAGGAAATCGGAAAAAACATGACCGTTATCGAATACGGTAACGATATTGTTGTGATTGACTGCGGAATGGCTTTCCCCGATGAGGAAATGCCCGGCATCGACCTTGTCATTCCCGATGTATCTTATCTTGTAAAAAACGCGGACAAAGTCCGCGGTATTCTGATAACGCACGGACATGAAGACCACGTCGGCGCGGTTGCCTATGTGCTGTCTCAGATTCATGTTCCTGTGTACGGAACCAAACTTTCCCTTGGCATCATTCAGGGAAAAATCGAGGAAAATTCTCCCGGTTATGAACCGGAACTCTGCATTGTAGAGGCCGGTGA
>CAKRWK010000056.1 GCA_934417455.1 uncultured Eubacteriales bacterium | reverse complement strand
TTATTCCGTCGGCTCTTATCACGCGTTTGCCGAACGTTTCGGCGGGGAAATTGCCGTCGGCGATGACGATTTCGTCACCGACAAGAACGATGTCATCGCGGAATTCTTTCTTCGCCATGGCGGCGCCGCGGATGACCTCCAGCGGCGCGTTGTCGCCGCTCATCGCGTCTATTAGTATTTTCATAGAATGTAAAAGGTACGGACGAAATCGTCGATGCGGGCAAGAGAACGCGCGGCATAGGCTTCGTTACGAACCTTTTTGCCCCCTTTCATTTTGTTTTGGAGAGGCGCCACAATGCCGAAATTGGCATTCATGGGCTGAAAATCGGAGGAAATGCCGCCCTCGCTGACGTAATGTGCCAAAGCGCCGATTTCCGTCTCCGGAGAAAACAGAACAGGGGCGCGGCCGAGCGCGAGACAGGCAGCGTTGGTACCGGCGACAAAGCCGGACGAGGCCGACTCCACATATCCTTCCACCCCGGTCATCTGACCGGCAAAAAAGAGTGTCGGACGGGTGACGGCGGCGTAAGCGGGCGTCAATTTTCCGGGAGAGTTCAGATAAGTATTGCGGTGCATGACGCCATACCGGAGAAAATCGGCATTTTCAAGGCCGGGAATCATGGAAAACACGCGTTTCTGTTCGCCGAAGGTCAGATGCGTCTGAAATCCGACGATGTTATACATGGTGCCGGCGCGGTTTTCACGGCGGAGTTGCACGGTGGCATAGGCTTCCTTTCCCGTTTTCGGGTCGGGAAGGCCGACGGGTTTCATAGGGCCGTAACGGAGCGTATCGTACCCGCGCTTTGCCATGACCTCGACGGGCATACACCCTTCAAAAACAGTCAGGTCTTCCTGCAGTTCCCTGTCGAAGGCTTTGAGCGGTGCGCATTCGGCATGCAGGAGCGCATCGTAAAACGCGTCGTACTGTTCCTTGGTCATGGGACAGTTGAGATAGTCTTCGGGGTCGCCTTTACCGTAGCGGGAAGCGAAAAACGCGGTGTCCGTATTAACGGAGGAAAAGTCCACAATGGGGGCGGCGGCGTCGAAAAAGTGAAGTTCCCCGCCGCCCGTAAAGGCGGATATGGCCGCGGCCATGGGTTCCGACGTCAGGGGGCCTGTGGCAATGACGGTAATACCGTCATTGGGAATATCCGTCACTTCCCCTTCATGCACGGTGTTATGGGGATTGTTTCTCATTTTTTCCGTGATATACGCGGAAAAATCCGTACGGTTGACGGCCAAAGCGCTGCCGGCAGGCACCTCGGTGGCGTACGCCGCTTCCATGACGATGGAACCGAGGCGGCGGAGTTCTTCTTTCAGAAGGCCGACGGCGTTGGACGTCTGGTTCGAGCGCAGGGAGTTTGAGCACACAAGTTCGGCAAAATTCTGACTATGATGCGCGGGTGAATACTTATGTGGTTTCATTTCGTACAGGTCTACGTGCACGCCGAGGCGGGCGGCCTGTGCCGCGGCTTCGGTGCCGGCAAGGCCGGCGCCGATGACGCGGATGTTCGGAATATCGGTCATGTAAACATCCTTTGGCGGGCGGGGTCAGAGCTCCGGCGTCGGAATCTCTTCATCCCTTTTGTAAGAGCACCCTTTGGTTTTGCAGATGACGGCACGTCGGCTCTTTCGGTACCAGAGCGGTGCGCCGCAGTCGGGGCATTTTTCGGCAAGCGGCATATCCCACGAGGAAAAATCGCACGCGGGGTATCTCTCGCAACTGTAAAAGAGCACTTTGCTCCGTCCCTGTCTTGCGACGGTGTCCGCACCGCATTTCGGACAGGGCACGCCGAGATGGGCGATTTTCTGCTTGGTGAAGGTGCAGGTCGGATAGTTCTCACAGGCATAAAAGGTGCCGAATTTACCGTGACGGACGTGCATTTCGCCGCCGCAAACCTCGCAGCGAAAGCCGGCGGGTTCCGGTTTGGCCTCTTCTTTTTCCACAGGGCGGCCGTCTTTATCGACGGCTTTCGTGTTGCGGCAGGTCGGATAGTTCGGGCAGGCAAGGAAGCGGCCGTAACGACCGTTTTTATACACCATGCGACTGCCGCAGCACTCGCAGATGACATCGCTTTCCTCTACAGAAAGTGCGACGGAAACTTCCGCCGGTTTATTCTCTGCCGCTTCGAGTTCCCGCTCGAAACCGCCATAGAAGTCGGAAAGAACGCCTTCGATGGTATTGTCCCGGTTTTCGATGGAATCGAGTTTATCCTCCATGGACGCCGTAAATTCATAGTCGATGATTTCGGGAAAATTCTCTCTCATGAAAGCCGTTGTGATTTCGCCGAGCGGCGTGGCGACAAGGACTTTTCCGTCTCTTTTTACATAATTGCGGGAAAGAATGATGGAAATAATCTGCGCATAGGTGGAAGGACGGCCGATGCCGTTCTCCTCAAAGAATTTGACAAGGGAGGCTTCGGTGTAATGCGGCGGTGCCTCTGTCAGATGCTTTTCGGCACGCACTTCTTTCTGCGGAAGGGATGCTCCTTCTTTCACGTCGGGAATGCGGGTGTACTTTTTCTCGCTGTCGGTCCCCTCTTCCTCCTCCGTATTGTCGTAGATGGACATATAGCCGCGAAACTTTACCGTATAACCGCCGGCGCGGAACACATACCCGCCCGAAGTAAATTCCATGGCCACCGTGTCAAGCACGGCGGCGGACATCTGGCTGGCGACAAAACGCTCCCAGATAAGTTTGTAGAGGCGATACTGGTCGGGAGAAAGCGCGCGGCGCACGGCCTGCGGCGCGATACGGACATCGGACGGACGGATGGCCTCGTGCGCGTCCTGCGCGCCGGCCGCGCTTTTGTAAACGCGGGGGAGTTTCGGAACGCACTCTTCCCCGTAGGATTCGGCAATATAAGCGCGTGCGGCGTCTCTGGCCGATTCGGAGATACGTTTCGAGTCGGTACGCATGTAGGTGATAAGGCCCTGCACACCGCCGAATTCGGCGCCGAGATTGACGCCTTCGTACAGTTCCTGTGCCACTTTCATGATGCGTTGGGTCTGAAATCCAAGTTTTTTCGAGGCTTCCTGCTGAAGCGTTGAGGTCGTGAACGGCGGCGCCGGCATGCGCTGACGCTCGGCATGACGGACGGATGTGGCCACAAATGTGCCCTCACGGACAGCCGCGGTGATTTTTTCGGCCAGGGCGGCGTCCTCGATGCGGATTTTTCCGTTTTTATCGCCGAAGAAGCGAACGTCCAGTGCGTCGCCGTCCGAAGTTTCGAGAGTGGCATCCACCGTCCAGTACTCTTTCGGGACAAACGCACGGATTTCTTCCTCCCTGTCGGCAATCAGGCGGGTGGCCGCCGACTGCACGCGACCGCCGGAAAGTCCGCTCTTGATGTTTTTCCAAAGAAGGGGGCTGAGTTTGAAGCCCACAAGGCGGTCGAGGATACGGCGCGCCTGCTGGGAATTGACAAGGTCCATATTGATGGGACGGGGGTGTTTGATGGCCTCTTTGACGGCCGTTTTCGTCACCTCGTTGAAGGTGATACGACAGGCGGTGTCGGCCGGGATGCCGAGTTCGCCCGCAATGTGCCACGCAATGGCCTCTCCCTCGCGGTCAGGGTCCGTTGCGAGCAGAACTTTGGTAGCAGCTTTGGCTTCTTTTTTGAGTTCTTTGATGATGTCCCCTTTGCCGCGGATATTGATGTAATGGGGGGCAAATCCGTGCTCCACATCCACGCCGAGCGTACTTTTCGGCAAATCGCGGATATGTCCCTGACAGGCAATGACGCGGTAACCGGAGCCGAGATAGCCCTTCACGGTAGTGGCTTTGGAAGGAGATTCGAGAATAATTAAATTTGCCATGTATTTATTTCGGATACGTGGGAGGTGTCCCACACCTTTCTTAGTTTCAAGGTTCGGTCTTCCGACGGACGCGTTCGCCGGGAAGAAGTTCGACGGCGCCTTTGATTTCGAGAGACAGAAGCGTGCGCATCACGTCCCGCACGCCGAGGCCGTCGCCGACAAGGGATTCCGTATCGCAGTCACCATCCGGCGGAATGCGACAAAAAACGGCCGTTTCCTTTTCCGTCATGAAAATGTCAGTCGCGCGCGGCGCCGGCGCCGCGGGTTTCGGTTTCGGAGTCGGCTTTGTTTCTTTCTGCCGACGTATCTTCGGCTGTGCGGCAGAGCGGACGCCGACAGCGCAGAGAGCGTCCTCCATGCGCACCGATACGGGCTCCGAGAGAAGATAGGGATTCAGAATCCCGGTATATACAAATTCAAAATCGCGGATGATGTCATCGGCCGACGTACAGGCGCGGGCGCCGTTTTTGAGAAGAAGATTGGCGGCACCGCTGGTTTCCGAGTCAATGCTGCCGGGCACGGCATAGACCGTGCGACCTTGCAACGTCGCCTGTCTTGCGGTAATCAGCGCGCCGCTTCCCTCCCGGCCTTCCACGACCAGCGTGACGGCCGAAAGTCCGCTGATGAGGCGGTTACGCCGCGGAAAATTATAAGGCAGAGCCGGTGTGCCGGGCGGGTATTCGGAAAAAATACATCCCGTTTTCACAATCTCCCGCGCCAGCGTCAGATGTTCGGACGGATAGCAGATGTCGATACCCGAACCGAGAACAGCCACGGTCGGACGGCCGACGGACAGTGCCGCCGCAAGAGCGACGCCGTCGATGCCGGCGGCCATGCCGGAGACAATCGTCGCGCCGGCGCGGGCAAGGTCAAGGCTGATATGAAAGGCACTTCTCTGCCCGTAGTCGGTCATACGGCGCGTACCAACGGTACTCACGCAGAACGACGCGGAAAAATCGGGCAGGCATCCTCTGTAATAGAGGAGAACGGGCGGGTCGGGAACGCCACGCAACGCTTCGGGAAAGCGAGGGTCCGCATAGGTAAGGATACCGACGCCGCGCCGCTCGCAGAAATCGAGCACACGGGCGGCATCCGTCAGGTCACGGCGAAAAAGAACTTCCGTCTCACGCGCGGTCACGTCGGCGATACGACGGATTTCCCCGTCGTCGGCAAAGAAAATCCGCTCGGCGTCCGAAAAGCGACGCAGAAGTTTTCCGCAGGCCGGCGAGGCGGGCGGAAGACTGAGGGAGAGCCACAGCCAGTATATCATCGGATTATCCAAGGTCGTCGCCTCCTCTGACGAAAAAATGCCGGTCGCGTTTTTTTGAAAACGAAAAACAGGGCGAATGTACCGTTTGTCACATCTGCCCCTGCACAAACATAAAAACAGCGGCCGCCACCGACGCATTCAGCGATTCGGTTTTTGCGGAAATAGGGATATACACGCTGCCACTGCAAAGCGCGGAAAGCGCGGGGTCAATGCCATGCCCTTCATTGCCGATCAGGATGATATCGTCTTTTGTCAGTGCGGCATCCGTCAGTGCCAGCGCACCGGGACGGAGTTCGGCCGCCAGCACCCGACGGCCGACGGCCGACGCCGCCGATACGAAGGATGCCATATCACGCACCATCGTGATACGCACGCGGAAAAGACTGCCCATCGCGCTGCGGACGACTTTCGGACTGTAAATATCCGCGCAGTCACCGGAGAGAATCAGACGGTCAACGCCGAACGCCACGGCGCTTCGGATAACCGAACCGAGGTTACCTGGGTCACGCACGGAAGACAGCGCGAGCACGCGTTCTCCCGCGAGGCGGAAAAAGTCTTCCTTATCTATTATATCCATCACGGAAAAAAAGTCAAGATATTTTATAACGCAACTCACGCCGCGAGGTGAACTTTCCGTGGAAATTTTTTCATATACCCCGTCCGAGACGGTGATAAGCATCGTATCGGCGTACTTTTCGCCGGAAAAAGCCGCAAGGAGCGAAGGAAAAACATCGGCCTTTCGGCTCTCGGCCACGAACACATGCGTCACAGGAAGGCCGGCGGCGGCCGCTTCCAGCGTCAGTTTTTCCCCTTCCGCAATAAAGGCGGATTCGGTGCAGCGCCCCTTTCCGTCGGCAAGTGAGGCCGTCCGTTTGATAAGGGGATTCTGCCGGCTTGTGATAATTTCATCGGCGATTTTCATATTTTTCTCCTGTTTTTCGCACGTTTTCCCATCATAAAGCTTTGAAAAGCACCATTTTCCGACGTTTTTCGCAGATAACGACGAATGTAGACACCGTTTTTTTGCGGACGGACGACCGTCGTCGGAATTTGAAAAAATCCGTCTTCCCGCGCGGGGAAAACGGATTTTTCACAAAGGTGCCTGATTACAGAGCAACCTTGGCTTTTTCGCAAATCGCAGTGAACGCGGCCTTGTCGGCCACGGCGATTTCGGCGAGCATTTTACGGTTGAGGTCGATGCCGGCCTTTTTCAGTCCGTGCATCAAGGTGGAATAATTCATTCCGTTGGCTTTCGCAGCGGCGGAGATGCGGACAATCCAAAGAGAACGGAAGTCTCTCTTCTTCATCTTTCTTCCGGCGAACGCGTAGTTGCCGCTCTTCATAACGGCCTGTTTCGCCATTCTGAAATGTTTGGACTTTGCACCCCAGTAGCCTTTCGCGGCTTTCAGAACACTCTTTCTTCTTTTGCGCGTCATAACGGCGCCCTTAACTCTTGCCATTTTGGTTTCCTCCTGTTGTTACGTTCCTTATTACTTCTGAATAAGGGTTCTGTATGTCGGGGCGAAGCACTCGCTCAGAATCGCGCCTTTGCGAAGGCCTCTTTTACGTTTGGACGATTTAATGCCGAGGTTGTGACGGTGGTTGTTGTGGTTCATCTTTATCTTGCCGCTGCCGGTGAGAGAAAATCTCTTTGCAGAGGCTCTGTGTGTCTTGATTTTACCCATGGTATAACTCCTTTTCTTTTTTCCGGATAACCCGGTGTTTTTCATTTATCATAGAAATTCATCGCACGGGTGCCGTGCGGCGGATCAATATAATACGGATTATTTCTTCGCCGGTTTGAGAGGCGACAGATTCATCGACATGAAACGGCCTTCCACGACCGGACGTTTGTCGGCCGAGCCGAAATCCGCGCAGGCCTCCTCAAACTTGCCGAGGACCTCCTGGCCGACTTCCATGTG
>CAKRWK010000055.1 GCA_934417455.1 uncultured Eubacteriales bacterium | reverse complement strand
TGCCCGGCCTGTCGCATAAGTTCGTACACACGCCGGGCACAACCGGGCATAACATCGAGGGAGATGAAGTAACCGCCGTGCGGCTCCGTAAAGTCGGCAATACCGAGGTCGCGCAAAGGGCGAAGATACTTTACCGTCAGGTCGAATTTCCGTTTCATGACAGCACCGAGCGTGCGCATATGCGCCCGCACCGTCACACCGTCACGCAGGTATTTCACATGACGCAGTTGGTTGATTTTATCGTAACCGATGGTCTGATAATTCATGAGGGCGGAAAGAAAAGCGCGATTTTTATCGGCGGCGGCCAGCATGGCCACGCCGGCTCCGGGATAGGTGACCTTCGATGTGGAAGCAAAGTACAGTACACGTTCCTCCGTACCGAATGCCGCGGCTTCGGTGAAAATGTCGGGAAGTTCGTCATCCCTCTCGTCAAAGCCGTGGATGGCGTAGGCGTTGTCCCAGAAAATACGGAAATCCGGATTGGCAACGGGCATGGAAACAAGGCGGCGCACCGTTTCGGCGCTGTATGTGTTGCCGGTCGGGTTCGAGTATTTCGGCACACACCAGATGCCCATAACGAGCGGGTCGCAAGCGAGTTTTTCCACCGCGTCCATGTCCGGGCCGCTCTCCGTCATCGGTACGGAAACGAGGGAGAATCCAAACAGTTCCGTAATGGCGAAATGACGGTCGTATCCGGGAACGACACACAACCATTTGCGGCCTTCAACGGTCGACCACGGTGTGCCGCCCTTGTGCGTTCCGAACAGCATATAACGCGCGACGGTGTCGTACATCAGTTGCAGAGACGAGTTGCCGCAGGCAATGATGTAATCTTCCCGCACGCCGTACATTTCGGAGAAAAGTTTCCGCATCTCGGGAATGCCGGCGGATATGCCGTAATTACGGTAATCGGCACCGGCCGAAAGACAATCGTCCCGCGAGAGAGCGGACAGCATGCCGTCCGACAGGTCAAGTTCCTCGGCCGACGGTTTGCCACGCGACAGGTCGAGTTTCAATCCGCGCCCGCAGAAGTCGTCATATTCTTTTTTCAGTGTTTCCCGCAGGGCGGCAAGGCCGGCCGGCGAAAGATTTTTGTAACTTGTCATGATTCGGGGTCCTTTGGTATTTTTGCCTCAAAATGAAGCCTTATATTCTTTCATTTTCATATAACGGGGCATATTATAACATATTTTCTTTCAAAATGCAAGAGTTTTCTGTAAATAATTCATTTTGCAATCAGTATTCCCTTCTGCCGACTATTTTTCCGAAACCGTCACCGGCACTTGACAAAAGGCGAAGAATGATATATAATAGGTAGAAATATTTTTTATTGAATCAAGAAGGACAAAATCTCATGGCACAGAACGAAAAAAAGCTGGTCACGGAAATCACTTCCATGGAAGAGGATTTCGCCAAGTGGTACACGGACATTGTCAAAAAAGCCGACCTCATTGACTACTCGAGCGTCAAAGGCTGCATGGTTATCCGTCCGTACGGTTACGCCATTTGGGAAAACATTCAGAAAATTCTCGACGCGCGCTTCAAAGCGACGGGCGTTGAAAACGTATACATGCCCATGTTTATTCCGGAGTCGCTTCTGACGAAGGAAAAGGAGCATGTGGAAGGCTTTGCGCCGGAGGTAGCGTGGGTCACATACGGCGGCAACGAAAAACTGGCGGAGCGCCTTTGCGTCCGTCCGACATCCGAAACTCTTTTCTGCGAGCATTTCGCAAACATCATCAAGTCCTATCGCGACCTGCCGAAAATTTACAACCAGTGGTGCTCCGTTGTGCGCTGGGAAAAGACAACGCGTCCTTTTCTCCGCTCCCGCGAGTTCCTATGGCAGGAAGGCCACACCATGCACCGCACGGCAGAAGAGGCAAGAGAACGCACGGTTCAAATGCTGAACATCTACGCCGACCTCTTTGAAAAAGACCTTGCCATGCCCGTCGTCAGAGGGCAAAAAACCGACAAAGAAAAGTTTGCCGGTGCGGAAGCCACCTACCCGGTGGAAGCCCTGATGCACGACGGTAAAGCCCTGCAGGGCGGTACGTCGCACTACTTCGGCTCCGGTTTTGCCGAAGCGTTCGGTATCCGTTTTCTCGATAAGGACAACACTCTGAAGCCCTGTTATCAGACGTCGTGGGGCGCGTCCACGCGTATCATCGGCGGTATCATCATGACCCACGGCGATGATTCCGGGCTGGTGCTTCCGCCCTCCGTCGCCCCCATCCAGGTGGTCATTATTCCCGTGCAACAGCACAAAGAAGGCATTATCGACGCGGCCTACGGTCTTGCCGATATCCTGCGCGAGGCGGGCATCCGTGTCAAGGTGGACGACTCCGAGCAGACGCCCGGCTGGAAATTTGCCGAATACGAAATGAAGGGCGTACCGCTGCGCGTGGAAATCGGTCCGCGCGACCTGGCGGAGAAAAAGTGCGTGATTGTCCGCCGTGACAATCGCGAAAAGATGTTTGTCGCCACCGACAATATTGTCGACGCCGTAAAAACCGGACTGTCCGACCTGCACGACGCACTGTACAAAAAAGCGCTCGAAAACAGAGAGAGACGTACCTATACGGCAACGGACCTGGAAGAACTCAAAAAAATTGCCGCGGAAAAGAGCGGTTACATCCGCGCCATGTGGTGCGGCGACCTTGCCTGTGAACTGAAACTGAAAGAGGAGGCCGACGTCACCTCCCGCTGCATGCCGTTTGAGGGTGAGGCGGTGTCCGACGTCTGCGTCTGTTGCGGAAAGCCCGCGAAAAAACTCGTCTTCTGGGGCAAGGCATACTGATTTTTCTCCTTACTCAATCTCTCCCTTTTCAGTTTATGAAAATTTTTCGGAAAGGAGACGGCCATGGAAAACGCGCATAACGTGTTGACGACCCGCACGGCGGACGGCAACGTCCTGCAACTGGAATATTACAAAACGCTGCTCTCGGCCGCCGAGCTTGCGCGCGAATACGCACGCACGGGATCCCCCGACCGGTATTGCGTGCTGGCCGAACGGCAGAGCGACCTTTCGCTTTGCGGCGAGGGAACGAGAAAATCCGGCGATACGGCATACGGCGTATTTCTTTCGGTCATTCTGCGTCCCCGCTTCTTTCCGACGCAGGCAGGCTTTCTCGGAGAACTTGCCGCGGTGGCACTGGCTTCCGCATTGGAGGAACACACGGTGTTTCCCATGGACATCGGATGGGTCAGCGACATCTTCTGCGATGGTCGCCGCGTGGCAGGCGTGGCCATGGAGGCCATGTTTGACCGTTTCTCCGCCTACGAGTATCTGATTGTGAATTTTGCCGTCCGTCTCGACCCCGCGGTCTTTCCGCCACGCCTGTCCGACATGGTAAAACAGATTTTCACGACGGATGAGGCCACCCTGCCCTACCTTGTGGCCAAATCCATTCTCGACCGCTTTTTCCGCCTGTACCCGTCCGTCAGAGAACCGGAAAAGTTTATGGACGAATACCGGCACCGGTTTGTCATGGGCGGCCTGCCCGCCGTGTATCTTGACGGCGCGAAATCGCGTCCGGCAAAAATTCTCGGCGTAGACCAGAAAAGCGGAGAACTTCTGCTTGAACTCAAAAGCGGCGCCACCGTTTCCGTCTCGGGAAAATCAAAACTCCTGCTCCCGAAGCGACCGAGGCGGCGCAGAAAAACAAAAAAATCATAGCATGGACCTTGGTGTCCGCAAAAAAGCCGCGATGTTTCGCGGCTTTTTTGCGTCATAGCGGCAAAGAGGCATATATATAATGAAGAGTGAACGCGAAAAGGTCGGGTACGAAAGGAGACGGGGGATATGCGGACGGAACGGGTATTGAACTTTGCGGAGGGGGCGCTGCGCACACTCTTCTGGGTGCTCCTTCTTCTCGGGTTTGACGAGGGCGGACTGTCCCTTCTCACCCTTCTTGCGGCCGCCCTGCACGAAGGCGGGCACCTTCTTGCGGCACGGATATTACGCCTGCCCGTCGGCGCGCCGCGCAGCGTGCCGAACGGTCTTCTGCTCCCCGTCGGGCGGCCGATGTCATACAGGGAAGAAATTTTGACGGCCGCCGCAGGACCGGCGGCGAATTTTTTATCCGCCGTTGGGGCGGCGCTTCTCGCCCCTCTTGTCGGCGGGACGACGCTTCCCTTCGCGCTCGTGTCCCTGTTAACGGGACTGTCCAACCTTTTGCCGGCCGACGGGTATGACGGGCAGAAAATTCTCTCTGCACTTCTGTCCGAAAAGCGCGGCGCGGCCGCGGCCGACAAAATCACGGAATGTATCTCTTTTGCCGTTGCTGCTCTTTTTACGTTTTTTTCGCTGTTTCTCATCCTTTACGCCGATGCGGGTTACTTTCTTTTCGGCGTTTTTTTCCTCTCGCTGACAGGAATGATCCGCCGTCGCGTAAAGTCCGATGTTTTTTGAGGAAAACAGAGCATTTCGGAGGAAAAAAGAGAGTTCGGGAGATTTTTTCATTGCCTTTTCGGTTACTTTTGATTAAAAACGGTTAATCGCGCCCCATAACGGCTGATTCCGGATAAAAAAGTTAAAAAATATTGCGGAAACCTATTGCATTTTGAAAAGTTTTTTGCTATAATACAGTCCGTTGCGTATCCTGTCGTTTTTCGTCGGACGCAAAGTCAAAAAAAGAAAGGATCTGAGATTTTAAGAAAATGGCAAAACTCATTGAGTTGAAAGGAATTTCAAAGTCTTTTGACGGCGAACGTGTGCTGAACGGTATCAATCTCTACATTCGTGACGGAGAGTTCATCACCCTGCTCGGCCCCTCGGGATGCGGCAAAACAACAACGCTCCGCATCATCGGCGGCTTTGAAACAGCGGACGAAGGTTCGCTCCTGTTCGACGGGACGGAAATCAGTGACGTCCCCGCGTACAAACGGCATGTGAATACGGTTTTCCAAAAATATGCCTTGTTCCCTCACCTTAATGTTTACGAAAACATCGCATTCCCTCTTCGCAGAAAAAAAGAGTCGGAGGACTCCATCCGTGAGAAAGTCGAAGCCATGCTCAAAATGGTGGCGCTGTGCGGTTTTGAAAACAAAAGCGTCAGCACCCTGTCGGGCGGCCAGCAACAGCGCGTCGCCATCGCGCGCGCCCTGATTTCCCACCCCCGCGTTCTGCTTCTCGACGAGCCGCTCGGTGCGCTCGACCTGAAACTCCGCAAGGACATGCAGAACGAGCTGAAAAACATTCAGAAGGCCATCGGCATCACCTTCATCTACGTCACGCACGACCAGGAAGAAGCGCTGTCCATGTCCGATACCGTCGTCGTCATGGCGGACGGCGAAATTCAGCAAATCGGTACTCCGATCGATATATATAACGAACCGAAAAACGCCTTTGTCGCCGACTTCATCGGCGAAAGCAACATTCTCGACGGCTGTATGCTTTGCGACAAAAAGGTGAAATTCGCCGGACACACGTTTGACTGTGTGGACGGAGGTTTCCGCCAGAACGAGCCTGTGGACGTGGTTGTCCGTCCCGAGGATGTGGACGTTGTCAAACCCGAGGCCGGCATGCTGACGGGCACGGTATCCTCCGTGACCTTCAAGGGCGTACACTACGAAATCATTGTGGACATCGGCGGTTTCAAATGGATGATTCAGTCCACCGACTATGTTGCCCCCGACGAACATATCGGCCTCTTTATCGAGCCCGACGCCATCCACATCATGAAGAAGTCGAAGTACTCCGGTAAATACGGCGACTACTCCTCTTTCTCCGACGAAATCGACCAGCTCTCCGACGCCGACGCGGCGGAGGAATTCTGACGGCACGGAACACGGGGGATTGACCGATGAAAAAAAGAAATTCTCTGATGCATTCCATCGCCGCCGCACCCCACATGCTCTGGGCCGTGCTCTTTATCGTCTTTCCGCTCCTTATCGTTGTCTATTATGCCTTTGTGGACGCGGAAGGAAATTTCTCCTTTGAAAACATTCTGGGGCTCTCCGACTATGCCGACATCTTCCTTCTTTCCGTGGAACTTGCCGTCATTGCCACGGTTATCTGCCTGCTTATCGGCTATCCGCTGGCTTACATCATGGCCAAATGCAGTCCCGGCAAGCAGAAGTTTCTCATCATGCTCCTCATGCTCCCTATGTGGACAAACCTTTTAATTCGTACCTACTCCATCATGGCCATTCTCGACGACGGCGGTTTTCTCACCACCATTTTGCAAACCGAACTTCACATTGTCGGCACAAAGGGTGCCGTTATCTTCGGTATGGTTTATGACTTTCTTCCTTACATGGTTCTCCCGATTTATACCTGTATCTCAAAAATCGACAAAAATATGTGGGAAGCGGCCAGCGACCTCGGGTGCAGTCCGTTCCGTGTCATCTGGAACGTCATTCTGCCCCTCTCTACCTCGGGCGTCGTCTCCGGCGTCACGATGGTGCTCGTTCCCTCCATCAGCACATTCTACATCTCGCAGAAACTCGGCGGCGGTACGTTTGAACTTATCGGCGACACCATCGAGCGGCAGTTTGTCTCGGGTGCGTTGAATACGGGTGCGGCCATTTCGCTTGTCATGATGGTGCTGATTCTGATTTCTCTGTCCGTCATGAACCGATTCACCGACAGTGATGAGGGAGGTATCATCGTATGAAAAAGCACCTTTCCCGCATTTACCTGTGCCTGATTTTCGGTATTCTCTACATTCCGATTATCACTCTGATTTTCTTCTCCTTCAACAGCATCAACAGCACCTCTGTGTTTGCCGGATTCAGTTTCATGTGGTATAAGGAACTGTTTTCCTCACCCGACACGTTTGTCGCCCTGCGCAATACGCTGATTCTTGCCGTCTGCTCCGCACTTCTCTCCACCGTAATAGGCACCGCGGCCTGCGAGGGCATCTACCGCATGCGCAAAGGACTCCTGCGCCGCTCGGTGGAATCCGTCACAAAGATTCCCATGATGAACCCGGATATTGTCACAGGTATGTCCATGATGCTCTTCTTTGTGGCCTTGGTCGGTCTGCTCGGCATTGAGTATGACAGTTTCGGCTTCTTCGCCATGCTGATTGCGCATACCACCTTCTGCCT
>CAKRWK010000054.1 GCA_934417455.1 uncultured Eubacteriales bacterium | reverse complement strand
CGTCGGTGTAGCGCCACATGTTGCCTCCCATCTGATACAGAAGGAAGTTGATGGCGGCTTCGTAGGAAACGCCGACGGACATGTTGTTGGCCTGCAGAACGGGCAGCGCCGCGAGCAGTTCCGACCACGTTTCGGGAATTTCAAGGTTAAGACCGGCGAGAACGTCCGCACGGTAAAACATCATGGAGAACGACATCGTCATGGGGATACCGTAAGTAACTTTCAGAAGTTCGACGGTATCGAGCGCGGCCTGCACGTAATTGCCCTTCCCCGTTGCCGGGTCGTACACCGTGACGGCCTCGTCATAAGGCTTCGAGACGAACGTGGCGTTCTTCGTACTGTCCTTCACGTCGGTTGTCGTGTAGGTGCCGCTTGCCTCGTCGTAGTACGTGTAATAAGTGGAAGTGAAGTATTTGTTATCCGCATCCGACAAACGTTTGTCGGCACCGTTGATACCGAGAACGGCCTCACGGATGGCGTAGTTGATAACATCGGCGGAACCGAGACCGAGATAAACGTCGGGGCCCTTACCTGCCAGAATGGAAGGAAGAAGCGTACCGGCGGTAACGAGTTTCAGCGTAACGGCAACGCCCGTCGTACTGGTGAAACCGCCTTCACCCTCAATATCAATCATGCTACGCCAGATTTTCGACTGATCACGGCCGGTGGCAAGCCACACGTCAATGGTGCGGGCATCCTTTTCCGGTTTCTTCGTCAGACCCATGGAATCATAGTCGGTGAAGAAGGAGCAGAAGAAGGATTTAATTTCAAACCACAGTGAAGAGAAGAATCCGGCTTTGCCGCGCGGAAGTGCCGAATCGTCGGCGTGCTGCGGCGTCACGGTGATACAATCCACCGTCATGGAACTTTTCTTCGAGTTGTTGATCCATGTACCGAGTGTACCGAGGTTGGATTTCAGGTTGGAAAGGTTGCGGGCGATTTCGTAACCGTTGTCGCTACCCATGCGGTCAAGCAGGATGGCGATGGTATCGAGCGTCGCAATATGCGAACCTTTTTCATTGCCGCAGAGGGCTTCAAACTCGTCGGCAATCAGACTGAGCTCTCTCGCCTCGTCAAGCAGCGTCACAAGAACGTCCGGCATGACCTGTTCAAACTGATAATTGCGGTATTCGTCGGGGTCGGCACCCGTCAGCTGCAAAATGCGGAGGTACGCGGAGTTAATGTTGCTCATGGAGGTTTCCGCGCGGGAAATCAGCGTTTTCAGAGAACCGAGGGAGCATTCGAGATACAGTGTGTATTCGACGCCCTTTTCAAAGTAGAACTCAAACGTGCTGGTTCCGTCGCCCAGATAGGAGGACTGCCAGTCCTTATTGTAATTGAAGCGGGTGTTGTAGGCTTCGGCAAACGGTACGGTCGGCGTGCCGTCGGCAAGTCCGTACGTACCGCCGGAAAGTTTCACCGTGCGGCAGATGAACATACCCTGCAGGGCATTCTGCAGATAACGCATGCCGATTTTGTAAAGGCCCGTGGAATCCACGGTGAATTTGTAAGCCGCCCACTGCCCTACCGTGCTGTAACTGTTTTCGCCGATGACGTTGTACAGTTGCGCTTTCGCGGTCGACGGCCATGTAGCGGAAGAGGAGTTGTCGTTGGTCGCATACACGGAACCGTCCGAAACAAGGTCGGGGAATTCCGCCTGGATGGTGGTGATGTTACCGCCCGCCGTCGTGTATCCGGCATTTCTGTACTCTTCCAGCACTTCGGCATAACTCTTGATTCTCACGGCTGCGTCGTTCACGGGAACGAGTGTGATATCGCCGAGAATCATCGGCTCGCGCTCGGCCTGCAGGGTCAGCGTGTGTGTTTCTCCTCCGACGGCGCCGGCCGAGAAGTAGAATTCAAAGTAGCCCTGCGTATAGCCCGTGGAATCGGAACAATAATATGTATTCCACTTGGCGGCCTGCACGGCGTCGGGCGACATGGAGTTGCCGTTGATGTCCTGCGAGATGGTGGAAATCTCCGCCATTCTCACGCCGTCCTTCATGTAAACGTAGCGGCGAACATAACCGGCGTCGCTCTGCACGTATGAAAGCCCGTCCGGCAGAAATGTATCGGCGGAGGCTTCGTATTCGGCCGCCGTCATGACCTTGGTGTTGTCGAATTTCCAGTTCTTCGACATCTTGAGGCTGGTCGCTTCCGTGAACGGAATGTCCCCGTCAATCAGAAGTTTGCGCTCGATGGAACTGATACTGCTCTCATCCGTATCGCAGTCGTAAAACTCAAAGCGGATGTAGTAAAGTCCCTCTTTCTCCACCGTAAACTGCCACGTGGCAGAGCCGGTGGCCGGCAGGTATACGCTCGACGAGCCGACGGTTTCAAAATCGCCGAAAGCGCCCCACGCCGACGGGCTGTTGAGATGCGCCGCCCGACAGGTATCGCTGTCGATGACCTTCACGGCATTGCCGTCGATGAGGTCGGCCACAACGTCGACGTCGATAGACGTGAGTCCCTCGCCCGGCGCGTCGCCCGTGTGATACTTCTCGTAATACGCGGCATAAGACGAAGCGTTCAGGTACGCTTTCATTTCATCCAGCGCGTTCTGCACGCCCGTGTCGGGTTTGCGGCCGGCGGCCGATGTCCCGATGCCGAACATGCCGAGAAGCAGTGTTGCAGAGAGTAGCATGCAGAGCACTCTCTGAAACTTGGTTCTTTTCATGGACTGATTCCTCCTGGGAATTTTTTGTTTTTATGCACCGGTGCGCACGGGAAAACCCGCCGCCGTCTTCTGCAGAGACGGCAAAAAGAAACACTCCGGCTTGTATAACGAAGACAATTATATCACACCGCCACCGAAAAGTCAATACGACAAAATTTATGTTTTTTATATAGAGGAAACATTTTTCCGCCGGTCAAACGGCATTTTCCCAAAATGCAAATAAAACCGTACTATCCGAAATGATTTCATTTTTGCAATTGAATTTCTTGTTTTAAGTTGTTTTTAATTATAATATTATAATATATAGCATTTCGATTATTAAATACTTTTTAATTATCCGTTGTTTTTTGGGGATTCGGGCGACATTTTTATGGCAAACCGTTTTTGTGAAAACTGCACAAATTATGAACGAAAATTTCTACATATTGACCAAACGGTTTTTTGCCACCCGCCTGACCTTCCGGCGGACCTTCCGGCCTGTTCACCCTTGTTTTCAGAAAAAAGGGAGCCGCCCGAAATGGGCGGCTCCCTTTTATCTTTGCATTACTTTTGGAGAAGATGGACGGCAAAGCCGCAGATTTCATCCTTGAAGTAAACAAACTTCGGTTTGCCGGTTTTGTCGTCATAGGTGACGGTGCTCTCATCGAAAGCAAAGCCGAGTCTCTTGAAATAGGCCATGGCGCGGTCGACAAAGTTTGTGCGGATGGCAATGTGTCCGCATTTGCCGGGGCCTTTTGCGTGCATAAACTCAAACGCGTCACCCGCGAACGTGGATTTGCTTGTTTCGCGCAGCGGCATACCGAACATCAGCGAGAAGAGTTTCGCCCCCTTCTCCGCCTCTTCTTTCCTGTCGCTGTTGATACCCATGTGGGCAAACTCAAGGCCGAGCATCGCTTTGACGGCATCACGGGTCAGAGCCGTGATTTCATCCCACTTTTTCTCCTTGATAAGGTCTTCCTTCACCATGAAGGAACCGCCGCAGGCAAAGATTTTTCCGAATCTCAGATAATCGAGAAGATTATCCGCATTGATGCCGCCGGTGGGCATAAACCGCAACTGACCGTAAGGCGCCGACATGGCTTTCAGCATTTTGACGCCGCCGGCCGCTTCCGCCGGGAAAAACTTCACGGCCGTAAGTCCGAGTTCCAGCGCCGCCTCAATGTCGGAGGGATTGGCAATGCCGGGCAGCATGGGAATGCCGTGAGAAATGCAATGTGAAACGACTTTCGGATTCAGGCCGGGCGATACGACAAAGCGTGCGCCCGCGGCCGCGGCCGCATCCGCCTGTTCCGTTGTCAGAACGGTACCGGCACCGACCATCATGTCGGGAAACGCCTTGGTAATATTGGAAATTGCCTCTGCCGCGCATTTGGTGCGGAAAGTGATTTCCGCCGCCGGCAGGCCGCCGTCAATCAGCGCCTTGGCCAGAGGAACGGCATCATCCGCATTTTCGATTTTAATGACGGGAATCAGGCCGATGGAATAGAGTTCGTCCACAATTGTCATATGTAACACTTCCTTTTTCCGCACCACCCGCCGGGCGATGCTTTGACTACCATAATTATACACGATTCTATCTCCCGCAACAATTGCAAAAATTGCTCTCGATTTTGCAAATATTGCCGCATGCGGCACTGCCTGTACGGCAGAAACATCTGCGGACGTATTGACAAACGCCGGCACCGGGGCTATAATAGTAAGAAAAAAGGAAGGAAACCGACGGTGGTGGAAAGCAAGATACAAGTATACGTTCTGACAAAAAACGCTCATCTCGGCGAAAAAATACGACTGGATGTTTCCGGTACGGCCGATGTCGTCGTAACGGATAATTCGGCCTGCGTACCGGCCGGCGCCACCGTCTTTTTCGACGCAGACTCCCTGCCCGCCCCCGCGCCGGCCGGCGCCATCTTTGTCCGCGCCGTATGGCAGGGGACAAAAGACTGTCTATCGTGGCCGTTTCCGTGCGGCGCGGCGAAAGACTGTCTGTCCGAAAGACCGGACGCGCCGCTTCTTCTGTCGGCGGCGGACACTTCCGTTTTGCTTTACGGACGGAAAATCGCTCTGTCGGACACGGAATACGCTCTGCTTGAACGGCTGTTTGCCGACTGCGGAACCTGTGTGTCGAAAGAAGAACTTCTACGCGCCGTATGGCGCAAAAATGTCACACCGGGTGCCCTGACGGTCTACATCCACTATTTGAGAAAAAAGCTTGAAGGCGGAGGAGAACATCTCATTTTTTCTTCCCGCACCGAGGGGTACCGTCTGAGCGAAAAACTGCGGACAAAGGGGGGATCCGCATGCTGACACTGCGGCAAATGGGATTCGCCGACGACCGCATGACGCCGGTTTGGGAAAGTATCCGCCGGTATATCGGCGGGGGGCAGCGGGTATACCTGTTGGTTCCCGAACAGGAAACGGTACAGGCAGAAAAAGAAGCAACGCTCCGCCTGCCGCCCGACGCACCGATTCTTTTTGTAGTTACGAATTTTACACGTCTTGCCAACACCGTATTCCGCGCGGTAGGCGGAATTTCCGGCAGGTATTCCGACAAAGCAGCCAAGGCATTGCTCATGTGGCAGGCACTGTCGGAGGCTGCGCCGCGTCTTTCGTCTCCGTCCGGAAAGGAAATTACGGCCGGCGAGGTGGAGCGGGCGCTGTCCGCCATGGGGGAAATGAAAAGTCTCGGCATCGACGCCGCCGTACTGTCCGAGGCGGCCGAAACGGACGATGTGCGCGTATCGGAGCGTCTGCGCGGAAAACTCCGCGACTTGTCTCTCATTCTGACGCTGTTCACCAAACTTCACAACTGTACCTTTTCCGATGCAGCCGACGACGTCTCCGCACTGGCAGACACACTCCGCAAACATCCGGAAATTCTCGCCGATGCTGTTTTTTTTCTGGACGGATTCACTTCCTTTACGGAGCCGCAATGCCGAGTACTTCTCTCTCTTCTCGGGCGAACGGACGTAACGGTCAATCTTCTCCTGCCGCGCGGCGCGGAAGACGCTTTCGAGTATACGGAAACGCGGCGCACAGCCGAGAAACTGCTTCGCCTTGCCGACCTTGCCGACACACCGAAAAAAAGGGAACGTTCATGCGAAAATAACCGTATTAGAGACATCGGTATGTATGAAATCTCCCGTATTCTTTGGCGCCAAAACGCAATAATAGACAATAATTATTTGCAAAACACGCCAAATTTCCTGCGTATATATGAAGGCGATACTGTTTTTGATGCCGCCGAATTTGCGGCAAATCTCATTGCAAAAAAAGTGGCGGAAGGATGTCGGTATTCCGATTTCGCCATCGTCATGCATCATGCCGACACCTATTGCGGCATCATCGACGCCGCGCTTTCGGAAGCCAAGATTCCGTTTTTCCTCTCGCAAAAAAGGGACATTTCGCAACTGGAAGGCGCAAAGAAAATCGACGCCGCTTTTCGTGCGGCTCTCGGCGGATTTCGCCGGGAGGATGTTATCGCTTACATGAAATGCGGATTATCCGACATATCCGTCGAGGATGGCGGGCTCTTTGAGTTATACGTCGAAAAATGGCAGATTGACGGAGCCCAATTCCTTCGCGAAGGCATGTGGAACATGAACCCGGACGGATATACCGAGCGACGCGCTCCGGACGCAGACGAACGGCTTTTGCGCATCGACCGCGTACGTCACTGTCTGACAGACGCACTCGCGGAATTTGCGGATAATATCCGCCGCCCCGCTCCCATGAAAGAGCAGGCATCGGCACTGGTGCGTTTTCTGCTTGCCATCGACATGGAAGGTGCGCTCGCGCGACGGGCGGCCGAAGCAACGGCCGCCGGCGAAGAAGAAACGGCAACCGACAATATGCGTCTGCTTCCGCTTCTTTACGACGCGCTTGCGCGCATGGTGGAAGTACTTCCCGACATGACGCCCGACGGACGGACATTCTATACCCTTCTCCGCATCGCCCTGTCGGCCGCCGACGTCGGACGCATTCCGGCGCACGCGGACGAGGTAACGCTCGGCAATGCGGACATGCTACGCCTGCACGGAAAGAAACATGTGATTCTTTTCGGCGTGCATCGGGGTGAATTTCCGGCCACCGTCAAGGATGACGCGTGGTTTTCGGAGAAGGAAAAATCGGTGCTCCGTGATCTTGGACTTGCGGCCGAACCGACGGGAAAAGTGAAAAATGCAAGAGAACTTTTTTGCTTTGCGCGGGCGTTTTCCTCCGCAAGCGAAAGCGTCACTCTGATTTTTTCTGACAGAAGCGCATCGTTTACACCGCTGTATCCGAGCGACGTGATTTCACATATCGCCGAGGTAACGGACGGAAAAATACGGCCGCGCCGGATTTCTTCCCTGCCGCTGTCCGAGCGTGTACAGACGCGTTCGGCCGCGCTGTCCGCCTACGGAAGTGCCGCGCTAGGT
>CAKRWK010000053.1 GCA_934417455.1 uncultured Eubacteriales bacterium | reverse complement strand
ATTGACCTTTCGGGCATCCGCACGGTCGGACGGTATGCGTTCGAGCGGACGGGTATTACGACGCTGGTGCTTCCCGCCTCCGTGATAAACCTCGGCGAGGGCGCCTTCTCCGCCATGCCCGATCTTACCCGCGTGACTTTCGCGGCGGACAGCACCGTTACCGCCCTGCCGGCGCGTCTGTTTGCCGGAAGCGGCCGTCTGATGGTCGCCGTGCTTCCCGCGGCGCTGCAGAGCATCGGCGCTTACGCGTTTGCCGACTGCGGCCTGACGGCTCTGACGGCGACGGGAGAGACGTCGGTGACGGGACTTCTCGACGGTACCGCATTTTCCTCACTTTCTTACATCGGCGACGCCGCTTTCTCCGGCACACACTTTGTCGAGGTCGAACTTCCGTCCTCGCTGACCTATGTCGGCAACGCCGGATTTGCCTATTGCCCGCTTCTTGAGTCGGTGATGTTCTCCGACGGCGTTTCGGGGCTCGTGCTCGGGGAAGGTCTCTTCTATGACTCCATGGCACTCATCACCGTGAAATTCCCCGAAGGGCTGACGGCCATTGCCGCGTATACCTTCGCGGGTAAAACCGACCGTGCGGAACTGAAAAACGTGTATCTGCCGAAAACGCTGCGCACCATCGGCGACCACGCGTTCTACGCGAACACCGGCCTTGTTTCCCTGAACCTTGCCGACACGCAGGTAACGGAACTTACGCCGTACGTTTTCTACGGTTGCACAAATCTCTCTGAAATTGACCTTTCGCACATCGTTACCTTCGGCGAGGCCGCGTTTGCCTTCAACAAAGGCATGAAGGAAATCAATCTTGCGGCCGCCACCGACATCGGGGATCGCGCCTTCTACGGCGTCGGTGCCTCGGATATTCTGATTCCGTCGGCCGTCCGTATCGGCATGGAAGCCTTCATGGAATCCTCCCTCAGAAGAATCACGCTCCCCGCCACGCTTACCTATGTGGGACACGGCGCGCTGAGTTACAACTTCTCCCTGACGGAAATCTGCATGCCCGTTGCCGCGCAGAACTATTTCGTCGACTTTTTGAGAGACGACGACGGTAACCTTCTCGATTACGGCGTTCTGTACAGTGTTCTGCCGAACGGTTCGTATCAGGTTGAATGTTTCCCGGGCGGTCTGAAATACGCTTCTTATACCGTTCTTGACGGTACGGTCCGTATCGGAACGGAAGCGTTTGAAGGTGTGCTTTCCCTGCAGGAAGTGCATCTGCCGGCCAGCCTTGTGTCCATCGGACCGAAAGCCTTCTACGACACCTATCTGAAAGTATTCTACTTCATGTCGGTCAACGCACCGGCGCTGGAATGCGATTACGTGGATGCCGAGGACGGCAACGTCACGACGGACGACTGGATTTACAAAGTATTTTCGAGAAACGGCGGTGCCGGTCTCGAACAGTATTACGCCAACTTCTTCTATTATTCCGCTTATGCCGCTTACAACGGGCTCGATTACGGCCTGTCGCTGAATTTCCCGTCCAACGGATACGGTTACGACTCTCCCATCTGGCAGGACTTCTTCGGCACCGGCATGTACATCGACGAGGTGGCGGACAACTCCACCATCCGTGCCGCCGGAGCCATCCGCGACCTGTGCTCTCCCGAGGACATTTTCGCAATGGATAAGAACGCGTTCGAGAGCTATCTTTCGACGGTGAAAAAGGCGCGCAATATTTTCAATACGGTTCTTCCGGGTCGCCAGACCGAATACATCCGCGGCGATTACGACGGTACGAACTATGAAGATATGCTGCTGTCCGTGGAAAGCGCTGTCCGCGCGAGAAGGGAAGCGCTCGGTATGGGCAACCCCGTTTCCTACATCCGTATCGTCACGCCGCCCGACAAACTGACGTACAACGAGCGCGAAATACTCGATACGACGGGTATGAAGGTCAAAGTGGTGTATGCGGATGCGTCGGAGGCGATTCTTACCTCGTACACGCTGGAAAACAGCGTGGCCATGGTCGGTGAAACCTATCTGACGGTGTCCGCCCTCGGCAAGACCGCTTCGGTGGCCATTACCGTCAGACCGCGCGAATCCTTTGCCATTCCCGCCGCAAAGGAAACGGAATCTCTGATTTCCGCCCTCGGTACGTTGCTGTCCGCGGAAGATATAGCCGCGCTTTCGGGCGACGACCTTGTCGCTTACGCGGAACTTGTCCGCGGTCTGCGCGAAAAATACGACGCCGTGACGGACACGGAACAGAAAAAGCTTCTTGTCGGTGCCTATAACGGTACGGATTATGCCGCCGTCCTGTCGTCGACCGAAGCTGAACTCCGTGTGAAAAAGGCACAGGCCGGTATCGAAAATCCCGTGGTTGCCATCCGTATCGTGCAGGCGCCCGTCAAGACGGCTTATACCGTCGGTGAGGCCTTCTCCACGCTCGGTATGCGCGTCCTGGCCGTCTTTGCGGACGGTTCGGCCGAGGAAATCACGGACTACGTACTGGAAACCGACACCGTGCGCAAAGACAGCACGGAACTGGCCGTGACGTACGGTGCACACCGCGCCGCGGTGCCTGTCACCGTGACGGCCGCGTCGGCCGGCGCCGGTTGGTATGTCATGCTGTCCGTCGGTGCGCTCCTTGCGCTCTCCGCCGTGGCAGCCGGCGTTGTGCTCCTGCTTGAAAAACGCAAAAAGCAAAGTTAAATTTACAAAAACCCATTTGTTTCTGAAAAGGAAAAGAAGTACAAGGAAATGATGCAGAAAAAGAAACGCGTTATCGGTGTATTTCTTCTCTTCGCGGCCATGACCGCCGCCGTGGTTCTCCTCGCCTTTGCGGGGAGGGCCGCGCGGTGGCGGACGTTGAGGAGGGAACTCGTATCCCGATACGATGACGAAATCGGTGCCTATGACACCGGCACTCTCGGTCTTGTCGACTGCCCGAGAGAGACAGCGGAGAAGATTGCCGCGTCCCTCGGCGCCGGGCTGTCCATGGACGGGGACCTGCGGTACGGCACGCTTGTCCTGCCGGAAGGGACGGACGCCGTCACGGCGCTCTCCGCGGCGGACGGCCGTTACCTTTCCTACCTTTCGCCGAACGTCATTCTCTATCCCGAAGACATTGGTACGAACGACACGTTTGCCGACAAGATGGAGTCGCTTGACCTTTCCCTCATGAATCTGGGGGACACATGGAAGAGCACGGCCGGTAATGCCGGCGGCAAGCGGGTGCGCATTGCCGTGATTGACTCCGGTATCGATTACACGCATGAAGACCTTGTCGGGCGCATTTCCGAACTTTCCTATTCCGTTCCTGCCGGCAAAAGCGTGAAGGACGCCGGCGGAGATTTCTCCATTCTGAAAGCCACCGGCACCCCGCACGGTACCAAGGTATCCTCCGTCATCATGGCGGCGGCCGATAACGGTCTCGGCATTGCCGGTATCGCGTATGACTGCGAATTTGTCTTTATCAAACTGACGGATACGGGCGGCGCGTTCCGCTCGGCCGAAATGATGGCGGGCATTTCCTATGCGACAAGCATTGGTTGCGACGTCATCAACCTCTCCCTCGGCGGGTACGAATACATCACGGGATGCGACAGCGTGATAGCGGAGGCCAATGCCTCGGGCGCCGTGGTGGTCTGCGCGGCGGGCAATGACCGCCGCAGCGACCCGCATTATCCCTCCTCTTGTGCCGGCGTTGTCAGCGTCGGTGCGCTCGGAAGTTACAATTACTTCAGGACGGGTGCAGACCCGAAAAGCGGGAGCGGGAATTTCCTCTCCTATACGGCCATTGCCGATTATTCCAACTACGGGAAGGTGGGCGTCGTGGCGCCCGGCACGTGGATTACCGCGTCGGACAGTCTCTTCTGCGGCACCTATCCGAACGATTCCACCGCTAAAAAAGACATCACCGCCAAAGACACGCTTTACGACGCGTGGTATAATGTAGCCAGCGGCACTTCCATTGCCTCTCCGGCGGTGGCCGCCGTGATAGGGCTTTACAAATCGTTGCACCCCGACGCTTCGTCGGAGGACATCCGCCGTGCGCTGTACGCTTCCTGCGCCGACCTCGGCGACGAGGGATACGACGAATTTTACGGGTACGGCATGGTGGATATTTCCGCTTTTGTGCTGGGAACTTACACCACGGTCACCTATGATTTCTCTTCTTCTTCTCTCGGCGGCGTCGCCCTTACGGCGGCGGTCGGACGTACGGCGACTTCCGTACCGTCCGTGCCGGAAAACGGGGAACTGGTTTTTGCCGGTTGGTATGCCGACAAAGAAAAAACCGTTCCCGTCAATCCCTATACGTATACATTCGGGGACACCCCCGTTACCTTTTATGCCGCGTGGGCGGATGCGACGGACGTTGACGTTCCGTTCGACCTGCGGCTCGTTGACCCGACGCTCCGCATGATTGACCTTATGGTCGAATGCGGCGACGGGAACAGTTATTTTATTCTCGCCCATACGGCGACCGAAATTTTCCGTACGTATTCCGACGTACATGCATATCCCGACCTGTATGACGAAATTTACGGCATCATACGGAAAACGCAAAGCGAGGCTATGGCGAACAAAACCGCCCGCGCCATTTGCGACCGTACCGCCGTGTATACCGTTTACGGTTATTACGGCGGAAAAACGGATGTCACCGTGCCGGACAGTGCCGACGGGCTCACCGTGGCCGGCATCGGCCCCCGCGCGTTTTCCGGCAGTACCGTGACGCACGTTTCGCTTCCCGATACTGTCGAATACATCGGCGACGGTGCGTTTTCGTCCTGCAAAAGTCTTTCATGGATGCAGATTCCCGAGAGCGTCCGCATGATGGGCGCCGGCGTCTTTGCCGGTACCGACAATGCGTCCCTCGCCACCCTGCTGTCCGAAGCACCGGGCGGATGGACACATTCCAAGTATTTCTACCGCGCCATGACCGAAACGTCTTTCGGTTACGACAAATACACGCATAACTGGAACGGCGGAAAAAGCCCGATTTCCTATGCGACCGAGCGTATGTTCCGGGACGGAATGGAACTTGTCATCGGGACGGACGGATACCGTCTTGTCTCCGCGGCGTCCGCCGCCGGCGACGTTGCGTTCCCGACGATAGACGGTAAGAACCTTACGGAAATAAGCAACGGAGCGTTTGCCGGCAATACGGCCGTGACGGGCGTCACCCTGCCCGCGTCGCTTCTTTCCGTCGGTGCTTCCGCCTTTGAAAACTGCACCGCGCTTACTTTTGTTTCGACGGAGACGGCAACGTCCCTGACGACCGTCGGTGCGTCGGCGTTTGCCGGTTGTACCGCGCTCGGAACCTTCGCCGTGCCGTCCGCGCTGACCGACCTTCCGAGCCGTGTGTTTGCCGGGTGCACCTCCCTGTTTGAACTGACGTTTTCCGGGACACCGTCCCTTCGGAGCATCGGCACATCCGCTTTTTCGGACTGCGTGTCCCTCTCCCGTGTGTCCCTTCTCGATTGTACATCCCTGACGTCCGTCGGCGGCTCCGCATTCCGTGGCTGTACGTCGCTGATTCTTCTGACCGTCCCGTCGCAGACGGAGAATATCGCCAACGGCGCCCTTGCCGGATGCGACGCACTTCGCTTCCTTGAACTTCCGTACACGGGTGGCACGGCATCTTCAAATGCCGTTTTCGGCGCTCTCTACGGCGCGGATACGGCCGAAAAGGCCGAAACCGCCGTGCCGGACAGCCTGAAGGTGCTGATTGTCACCCAGAGAAGCCGCGTGACGGCCGGTATGCTTGCCGGCGTTTCCGGTGCCCGCGTGTACCTCACCAACACTGACGATTCTTCCGTTCGTGCCGTACTTCCCGAGGGAAACACCTATGCCTTCCGCGGTCAGTGGAAAAGCATACCCGCTTTTTACGGGGGAACGCATTACGCCGACCTGCCGTATACCGCGGACACGTCGTTTCTTCTCGCCGACCTGCCGTCGCCCGGCGGCATCCGCGTGACGGGTCTCGACACCGACGGCGACGGCGCGGCAGACGTTCCGACCGGTATGGAAAGCGCCGTCACCCTGCTCGGTACGGCGGAAACGTATACGGTGACGTATCTTGACAGAACGGGAACGCTGCTGGTTACTTATGAAAATCTCCCCTTCGGTGCGGTTGTTCCGACGCCCGCCGACCCTGCGGACGACGAAACGGCGTATGCAACGTACCGTTTTGACAAATGGAGCCGTCGTGTTGTCCGCGCGACCGAACACTTGACGGTGTCCGCTGTCTATACGGAAACGCCGAAAGTGTATACGGTCACACTGAAAGACCGTGACAGCGACCGGCAGGCACTGTACAATCTAAGGTACGGGGACGAAATTCCGCCCCTGCCCACCTACACGGAAGCCGGGTACCGCTACACCTTCTTCTTTGCCGACGGCACCCGCCGCGCAACCGTGACCGGAAGCGGTACCGTGACAGGATATTTCGAGCGGGAAGCCATACGCTATACGGTGACTTTTGTCAATGCCGACGGCGCTACGCTGTCTCAGAAAGAGTACGGATACATGGACACCGTCACATTGCCGGAGACTCCGACCAAAGCTCCGACGACCAGATATATCTATGAATTTGCCGGATGGGACAGAGATGTGGAAACGACCGTGACGCATGACGCGCGGTACGAGGCTACGTACCGCGAGGTTCTGCGGTACTACACAGTGAAATTCACGGATTATGACGGAACAGTGCTTTCCGAAGCGGAATATCCGTATGAGGACACCGTCCGTATTCCGCCCGCGCCGGAACGTCCGGACGACGACCGGTATTCATACACGTTTTCGGCATGGTTGCCCGGCGTTAATCAAACGACAAAAGTCAGGGAAGACGTCACATATATAGCCGTTTACACCATGACACCCCGTTCCGTGAATATTGAATTCAGGGACTACGACGGCACGGTTCTTTCTTCCTCCGTCGTGGCGGCCGGTACCGTGCCTGCGGCACCGACCCCGCCCGAGAGGGCTCAGGAAGGGAAGGTGGCTTATGTCTTTGACGGATGGGATAAACCTCTGACACCGGCGACGGAGGACACTGTATATACTGCTCTGTACAGGGAAGAGGCGCGCCGCTTTACCGTCCGTTTTGTGGATAAAGACGGTCGTCTGATTGCCGAGGAAAAGTACGCATACGGTGAAACGCCCCGTGTGCCGGACGGTTATACCGGCACCGATTCTCCCG
>CAKRWK010000052.1 GCA_934417455.1 uncultured Eubacteriales bacterium | reverse complement strand
GCACCGCCCCTCTCTTTTTTATGCGTTATGTTTTTGCCTGCTTGGCGTACGCTTCAATTTCGTCTTTCCAGTCGTAAGACAAATTGAAATGTTCTGCCTTTTCGCAACAGGCTTCGACAACTTTTTCCAGTGCTTCGTAATTGCGTCTTGTTCCGCCTGCATCGGAATGATATGAAGCGGCAAATTGCTCGTCAATTCCGAATTGTTGCGCCGTTGCCACCGCGTCCGTATTGGCGCCGAGAAACAGGAAATCCCAGCCTTCTTCTTTTTTCTGTTTTATTTTGCGCTTTATGGCATGGTAAGTGTAATGACAACTGGCGTTTTCTTCGCCGTCCGTGATAATGACGAATAAGGTTTTTTTCGGCAGTTCCGCATCGTTTTTTTGCGCCGTCTCCACTTCTGCAAGGGTATTTCCGACGGCGTCGAGCAGCGCCGTACCACCGCCGACGTAGTAGTCCTTTTCGGTTAACGGTTGCATGTGTTCGAGCGGTACACGATGATGTATAAATACTGTCGAATAGTTGAAAAAAGCTGTGGTTATCAATACCTTCCCCTCTTCTTTTTTCTGCTTTTCCATCATGGCATTGAATCCGCCGACAGTCTCGTTTTCCAACCCTGCCATAGAACCGCTCCGGTCAAGAATGAATACAAGTTCCGTCATTGCTGTCTCCTTTTACGCATCTTCTTCTTTCATTGAAAATCCGAGTTCCCGGATTTTATCCTTGATTTCAGTGAGAGATTTGGCACCAAGGTTTCGGATTCTTCTCATGTCTTCCTCGGATTTTTCGAGAAGGGCCCCCACGGTGTCGATTCCCGCCCGTTTCAGACAGTTAAAACTTCGCACCGTCAGGTCAAGGTTTTCAATGGGGGTATCGACAGAAGCTCCTTTTGTCTCTTTTTGCGGGGTTATGACCCGAACCTCTTCCTGTGCGCCGGAAAGGGCCGTGACAAGTCCGAAATGTTCCTTCAGAATTTGTGCGGCAATCACAGTTGCCGTGCTTGCCGTCAGCGAGCCGTCGGTCGTCACCTGCATGGTCAGCCGGTCGTAGTCCATCCGACTCCCGACCCGCATACTTTCCACCGCGTAACTGACGTTTGTCACCGGTGTAAAAACGGAATCAACGTAAAGAACGTTGATGTCTCCGTCGCTGTATATCTGTCGGTTTCTTTCCGACGGCGTGTAACCGACGCCGTGGTCAAACCGAACTTCCATGGACAGCGTGGCTCCGTCGGACAGCGTGGCAATCCGGTGCGCGGGATTGATGATTTCAATGTCGGTTCCGGATATGTCACCGGCCGTCACGACAGTGGGGCCTGTTGCATGAATGTATCCCGTTTCGGCTTTTTCAGAATGCAGTCTTGCGACGATTCCTTTGACATTCAGGACAATTTCGCAAACGTCTTCTTTTATCCCGAAAATCCCTTGGAATTCATGGAGAACCGGCACTCCCTCCGACAATATTTTTGCGCTGACTGCTGCCGCGCCGGGTAGGGAAGAGAGCATTACGCGCCGCAGGGAATTGCCGAGCGTCACGCCGTACCCGCGCGCCAACGGGGCAATCGTTACAATGCCTTCGTTGTCAGACGTATCATGAAAACATACGGTCGGCTCGTCTATGTGGACATAGTGGAAAAGTTCTTTTGTTTGATTTTCTTCCATAAAACTCCTTGTATGACTATAACTATTTACAAAATATTGTATAAACTTGGATTTTTGTGAAGCAAATCCAGACAAGATTCATCGTTTTTGTGCAGACCGTTCAGAATTTTATCTGCTATTGTTCGCATTTCTTTCAGCGTGTTTGCAGCCGTTTCCATGTAAGTGGATATGTATGAATCGAAGTCGTGCAGTCGTGCCAAAGCGTTGCGCCATGTGCCGTTTCCGTTTTGGCCGGCTTCCCGTTTTTTGCCGTCTTGGGCATACTCTTTCATTAACCGTTCCGACTGTACCAAAAGTCCGATAAAATCTTTTTTCTCCTTTTCTCCGATTTGTCTGAGCGCATATGTATAAAGGCCGGCTGCCTTGTAATTACAGTCATCCAAGAAATTTTCATACCCGTCAAAAGAGAGCGTGTACTTCTTGCCGGGCGGGTTCGGAAATTTGATGGTTTTTCTCTCTCCTTGCGGTTTGCTTGTTTTCATCGCCTCTCCTTTTCGGCAGACGTTGCACATGTCCCCACCGTCGTAAATATAATTCACGCCGCATCTGCGACACAGTTTCTTTTCCATATTTTCCTCCTGTCAAATACTGTCGTATTCAATTTTACAAATGGATTGTATAACCGGCGACAAATCTTGGATTGTTTGACCGGTGACTGTTGGCTTTTTTGTGAAACCCGGCAGCGATTTTTACGGTGATGTCCATTCGATTGCAATAGCCGTTAAAGTAAAAGACGACCCTCTGTAGTTTATACTGTTTATCAACAATATACGTTTCATAAATATCTATCATATTCGTGGTGTCCTGACCGACGGTAGAACCCAACCTTCTCAAACATCCGATGACTTTCGTCCCTACGATTTGAGCCATAATGATTTCGCCGTTATCACCTTCCATTTCGGCGATAATACTTCTTTCATAGTCCGGCATCAGCATGTTGCCGCCGCAGAAGCCCATCGGTTGGTTCTCGGAAAAGCCGCAACCTTCATATGTCGCTGTTTCCGTTGCTAATTGCGGCAATTTTTCCATTATACCGGAGATGAAATACAAATATACGTTATTGAGGTCTATCTGCTCTGTTTTTATGCCGAGCATAAAGTGATAGGCCGCTTTTATGTACTCGGTTTTATAAGAGTAGATGGTTCCGAACAGAATCTGCGGCATGGCGTATTCGGACAGCCAAATCATATATTCGTCGCTCTCGTTGGCAAGGGGGGCGTGTGGTTTTCTCTTTTCGATACTCGCGGCAAGTTTTTTTGTTTCTGCCAACGCTTTGTCCAAATCAATGGTAACGCCAAAGAAACCGAAAATCAGAGGAAATATCTTATAACAGATCTCCAATACAGACAGTGATTCTGCCGATTTCCGCATAATCTCCGAATATCGTTCTTCCGTGTAACTGCGATCCAGCGCAAACCCCTTTGCCCCGCCTTCCCTTTGAAAGTACGCAAATTGTTCTTCAACGGTTTCTTTCATTATTTTGTCCTCCTCACTTTTCAGATGATGTTTGTTTTGTTATTTTGAAAAAGCATGTCCGAGCATGGTTTCGTCCGCGTATTGTTGATTGGCAAGCAGTTTTTCTATCATGCGTTCTTTTTCTTCTTCCGACCAAGAGGATGCACGGATGAGGGACTTCAGCCGTCCGAACTCGTCGTTGCTCAGTTTGTTGCTTTCCATGTAATATCCGCGTCCGCGGACATACCGGATACGATAACCGACGGAATTGAGCAGTTTGATATGCCGCCCGACAGTCTTACGGTCACACCAGATATCGGCACCAATCTTCTCTCCCAAAACGCCCACCATGCCGGCTAACGTGCCCTGCTTGACGGGGTGTTCCTTGTCTCCGGCACATTCCAGTGCCCGGAGCACAAGGAGCATCGATATTTTTTTCTTTCCTTCTGTCGTTTTGCGTACTGTTTTTTCCACTTGTTCCTCCACATATGTATCGAATCTTGCTTCCGGATATATGAAATATCTTCCATAAACATTATAACACGCCCAATGCGACAAATTTCGCCCCGCGTTTTTACTGTTTAGGCGCCACGTATTCCAGATATGCGGCAAACTCTCCCAATCTTCGGAGCGCGTTAATCCATGTGTCGTGTCCGATATGGCCCGACTTCCTCTTTACACCTTCCGGACCGTATTCGTATATCAGATTTTCGGCATTGTTTAACATCATGGAAAAATCCATATGTTCCTTTTCCATGATGTTTTGAACGGCATTGACGTAAAATCCCACCGTGCTTATGGTTCCGCTCGGCGTTTCCGTGCAATATCCGCGAACACGGAGATAGGCGTCATATCCGGCGAGCGTCCGCTCAAATGAACGTCCGCCGAGTTGTCCGTTCGACAGTATTTTTTCGGGGGTCACGCGGGGCGTGTCCACATTTGACGGCTCTGCCTTCATTTGTTCGGTTTCGGAAGAAACAAGAAGTCGCTGTTCCAGACATGTCCGACAGACCGTGTCTCCGTCAAGGGCGTAATTTCGTTTGCAGTTTGCGCAGATTCTCATAAAAACTCTCCTTTTCATATGTTGGCGTATAGTATATATAGTTTTTTGTGGTTAAAAATACTCTTTTGGGTCTTTTGGGTGCTGTGGAACGTGTTATATATTTTTGAAAGACATAAAAATTTCCTGTTTTGAGAGAAACACCCTACATATATAAGGTGTAAAACGTGCGACAAAAAACGCCCTGAGCGCACGGACGCAAAAAGGGCCCCGTTTCCGTCACGGAAACGGGGCCCTTTCGGGTTTATTTCATCAGTTTTCTTTGAAGGCCAGGCCGAGAGGCGCGAGCGCGGAGATGATGCGTTCGGTCAGGGGCTGAAGTTCCTGCTTTGTCAGCGTGCGTTCTGCCGACAGGAAGGAGAAGCGGAGCGTGATGCTGGCTTCTTTTTCTCCTTCGTAGAGGTCATGCAGTTTTACCTGCGACAGCAGGTCGCCGGCGGCGGCCTTGGCGGCCGCGGCAACGTCGTCAAAGACAAGGGCACCGATGTCGGCCGTAAAGGTCAGGTCGAGTTCAATGGCCGGGAATTTCGACGGCTCGCGGTAGGCGGTCGGTGTGGCCGACAGCGTGGCGAGGCGCGTTGTATTGATTTCGAAGAAGGCGATGGCCGCTTTACGGTCGATATTGTCTCCGACGGCCGGATGTGGCACGGACAGGAATCCGAGGTCAAGCCCGTCCGACAGGATGCGGAACGTGTTGGCCGGGTGGCATAGTCCGGCAGGCGCCTCGTCGCGGACAAATGCCGGCATGCGGTGGAGCAGGTCGGTCATGATTTCCGTGACGGCGTCGCGGGCGCGGAGAAAAACGGATTCTTCCGTGCCTTTGCGGTCAAAGAAAACTGCGCCGAGTTTCTTGTATTCGTTGCAGTAGCCGTTTTCTTTAAAACCTTCCACGGTATGACCGATTTCAAATATGCCGAACGCATCCGCGTACGCGCGGTTGTCTTTGACAAAGGAAAGAAGCGTCGGAATCATGGATGCGCGGAGATACTGATGGTCGGGCGTCTGCGCATTGATGATACGGACATCGGTCGGTGTTTCTATGCCGAGGTCTTTGTTCTTCTGCACGTCCGACCAGATGTAGGAGTGTACCTCGTGCATGCGGTAACTCTTGACAAGAATGTCCTTGATACGGTCTTCTTCCGATACGGCGCGTTCTTTCATGACCGGGTGCAGGGCGTTCTTCGACGTTTTGATTTCAAAATTGTCGTAGCCGTAAATACGGGTGATTTCCTCAATGATGTCTGCTTTGATGGTGACGTCTTTCGTGGCTCGGTAGGAGGGAACGGTGACGGTAAAACTGTCTCCGGCACGTTTCATGCCGAAACCGAGCGACACGAGCGTGCGTTCAATGCGGTCGGAGGAGATGTCAATGCCTGTATAGCGGTCGACAAATGCTTTGTCAAACGAAAGTTCAATGGTCGGATAACGGTTGACATACCGGTCGGTGAAGGAGGACGTCACAACCGCTCCGCTGTCGCATTCTTTCAATATGAAGAGAAGTCTCTCCGTCGCCGTGCGGCAGAGTTCGGGGTCAAGCATTTTCTCGTAACGCATGGAAGCGTCGGTGCGCAGGCCGAGGCGTGTGGTCGATTTGCGGACGGACACGCCGTCAAACGTCGCGGATTCGAGGAGAAGAGAATCGGTGTCGTCCTCGATTTTCGAGGCATCTCCGCCCATAATTCCCGCGATAGCCACCGGGCGGTCGTCCGACGTTATCATCAGCATCTGTTCGTCAATATGGCGGGCGACGCCGTCAAGTGTGGTAAATTCAAACGGTGCGGGGAAGGTCTGCACTTCGATTTTATCTACCTTGCGGTTGTCAAACGCGTGCATCGGCTGACCGAGTTCCAGCATCACATAGTTGGTCAGGTCGGCAAGGAAATTGATGGCGCGGCTGCCGCAATAGTAAAGTCTGATTTGCATATTGACGGGGCTTTGCTTGCGTTTGATGTTGGCTACCTTGATAGCGGTATACCGATAAACGAGGTTCGTTGCGAGGACATCCACACCGACGGGCGGCAGATTGTCATATGCGTGAACGTCTGCGGCCGGCACGGGTTTCAGTGTGCGACCCGTGATGGTGGCGAATTCGCGGGCAATGCCGTAATGCCCCCAGAGGTCGGGACGATTGGTCAGAGATTTGTTGTCTACTTCAAAGACGATGTCGTCTACGGCATAGGCCTCTTTCAGGTCGGTGCCGAGCGGCAGGTCGTCGGGAATTTCCCAAAGACCGCTGTTGTCGTCGCCGATGCCGAGTTCCGCCATGGAACAACACATGCCCTGCGACGTATAGCCGCCGACGGTGGCGGCTTCGATTTTATGTCCCATGACGGCGCCGCCTGCCGTTGCAAAAGCGACTTTCATTCCGACGCGGACGTTGGGCGCACCGCATACAACGTCCACCAGTTCGTGACCGTTGTTGACTTTCAGAAGGTGCAGTTTTTTCGACGTCGGGTGATTTTCCACCGACGCAATTTCGGCCACGATAACGCCGTATGTGTCGGCGCCTTTGATATAAATGTCTTCCACTTCCGCCGTGGAGAGTGTAAAATTGCGGATAAGGGATACTTTGTCAAGGCCGGACAGGTCAACAAAGTCACCTATCCAGTTCATGGATAAAAACATATTCTTCTACCTCCGTTTGTCTCACAGGGACTTGAACTGCGAGAGGGCTTTCAGATTTCCGCTGTTGAAATCGCGGATGTCCTTGACGCCGTATTTCATCATGGCAAGTCTCGTCAGGCCGAGACCGAAAGCGAAACCGGTGTATTTTTCTGTGTCAATACCGCCCTCTTTCAGCACGTTCGGGTGAATCATACCGCAGGGACAGAGCTCCAGCCAACCGGAGTTTTTGCAAGAAGGACAACCCTCGCCGCCGCAGATAAGGCAGTTGATGTCAAGTTCAAAACCGGGTTCGACAAAGGGAAAGAAACCGGGGCGCAGACGCACTTTGATGTCGCGCTTGAACACTTCCGACAGCATGGTTTTCATGAAGTAGATAAGGT
>CAKRWK010000051.1 GCA_934417455.1 uncultured Eubacteriales bacterium | reverse complement strand
ATTCGACGACAGAAGGAACTGAATGGCTTTGCGGATTTTGTCGTAAATACGGCGACCTTCTTCGACGGCGCCGACAATCGTCGCGAAATTATCGTCGGCCAGCACCATGTCGGCCACGTTTTTGGTAACGTCCGTACCGGTGATACCCATGCCGACGCCGATGTCGGCGGATTTGATGGACGGAGCGTCGTTGACGCCGTCACCCGTCATGGCGGTGACGTATCCGCCGGCTTTCCATGCGTTGACGATACGGGTTTTGTGTTCGGGCTGTACACGGGCGTAGACGGAAATGTTCTTATATTCTTTCGCAAAAGTTTCGTCGTCCATTAGGGAAAGTTCCGCGCCGGTGACGGCCTTCATGCCGTCCTCCAGTATGCCGAGTTCCTTAGCGATGGCAACGGCGGTATCGACATGGTCGCCCGTAATCATGATGGGACGTATACCCGCCGTGCGGCATTCGGCAATCGCCGCTTTGACTTCGGGACGGACAGGGTCAATCATGCCGGCAAGGCCGAGAAAACACATATCGTGCTCCAGGTCGGAAGGCTCTGCGGAGGCGGGCATGTCCGCATACACGCGTTCGGCGGCGGCCAGCACGCGCAGTGCCTTATCCGCCATGGCTTTATTGGCGTGGAGAATGTCCGTCTTCTTCTCTTCCGTCATGGGAAGGACGTCCCCGTTTTCGGAAAGATAGGTTGTGCAACAGTCAAGAACCACGTCGGGACCGCCCTTGGTGAACTGCACGCAGGTGCCGTCCGGCGCCTTGTGCAGAGTGGACATCATTTTCCGTCCGGAGTCGAACGGTGCTTCCCCGACGCGGGGATATTTTTCCGAAAGTTCGCCCTTCGGCAGGCCGCAGACGGCGCCCCATGTGACAAGGGCGGCTTCCGTCGGTTCGCCACTTGCGCTCTTGCCGTCGGCATTCAGCGTGGCGTCGGAACAAAGGGTCATCGCCGTGGCCGTGCGCTTCTCCGACGCGCCGTAACTGTCGACAACGGTCATTTTGTTCTGCGTCAGGGTGCCGGTTTTATCGGAACAGATAATCTGCGCGCAACCGAGCGTTTCAACGGCGGTCAGTTTGCGGATGATGGCATTGCGTTTTGACATGTTGGTCACGCCAATGCTCAGCACCACCGTCACAACGGCGGCAAGCCCTTCGGGAATGGCGGCCACGGCAAGCGAAACGGCAATCATAAACGACCGCATGACGACGTCCATGTTGAACGCGCCCGCGCGGAGCAGTTGTACGGCAAAAATGACGACGCAGATGCCGAGCACAAGTTTGGTCAGGATGCCGGAAAGTTCGGAAAGTTTGCGTTGCAGAGGCGTCTGCCCTTCTTTGGCATTTGCCAGAACATCGGCGATTTTGCCCATCTCCGTATTCATACCGGTGCCGGTCACGACGGCGCGGCCGCGGCCGTATACGACGGTGGAACCCATATAAACCATATTTTTACGGTCGCCGAGGGCCACATCGGTTTCGTTTTCTTTCAGGTGAAGAAGGTCGATGTACTTGTTGACGGGAACGGACTCACCGGTCAGCGCGGCTTCTTCGATTTTCAGCGACGCGCTCTCGATGATACGGCCGTCCGCGGGCACGGCGTCGCCGGCTTCCAGCACGACAACGTCACCGACGACGAGTTCCTCGCTCGGCACCGCCACGACTTTTCCGTCACGCAGAACCTTGCTCTGCGCGGCAGACATTTTCTGCAAGGCCTCAATGGCCTGTTCGGCCTTATTTTCCTGGTATACGCCGAGAACGGCGTTGACAATGACGACGAAAAGAATGATAAAAACGTCCGTGAAACTTTCGTTTTCCACAATGGCAAGCACGGTGCTGATGGCGGCTGCCGCCAGAAGAATCAGCGTCATGGGGTCGGACATCTGTTTAAAAAACTGCTTGATGAGAGAGTCTTTTTTCGGCTCGGCCAGTTTGTTGCGGCCGCCTTCGGCAAGCCGTTTTGCGGCTTCGTCCGACGTTAGTCCGTCGGGCGTGCTCCCCGTGTCGCGGAGAACGTCATCGGTACCTTCAAGGTAGTACTTCATGACAAAATTTCCTTTTCTTTTGATTTCGGATACGAAAACAAAGAGCGGAGAGGTAACCTCTTCGCTCTTCATGGTGCGGGAAACGGGAATTGAACCCGTACGGTAAAACCACACGCCCCTCAAACGTGCGCGTCTGCCAGTTCCGCCACTCCCGCAAGGACGTGCACTATTATACCGCAACTTTCGCGGTTTGTCAAGAGGTTTTTCAAAACTTTTCAAAAAGTTTGTTTGACTTTTTTCCCCGCTTCATATATAATGGAAAGAAAAAGGAGGTGTCTCATGCAAAAGCGGGAATACACCGTCGAAAAAGACGGCGTCATCAAAGAATTTCTGTCGGGTGTGCTCGGTTTTTCTTCCTCTTTCATCAAGCGGGCGAAATACGGACACATCTATGTAAACGGCGAGACGGTGCACATGCGCGCGCCCGTGCGCGCGGGTGACAGGGTGACCGTAGACATGGCGGATGCCGACGCGGCGGTGTCCGCGCCCCTGCGGCCGACGGGGCTTTTGCCCGACATCCTTTACGAGGACGACGACATCGTGGCCGTGAACAAACCCTGCGGTATGCCGACGCACCCCTCGGCGGGCAATTCCCTGCCCACGCTCTGCGACGTCATGGAGGAATACTACGCCAGCGTGCCGTTTGTCTTCCGCGCCGTCGGCCGGCTTGACAGAGACACCTCCGGCATTGTTCTGCTGGCCAGACATCAGCCGGCGGCCGGGTATCTTGCCGCCGCCATGCAGAAGGGACGGTTCCGGAAAGAATACACGGCAGTGACGGAGAGGCCTCCGTCTCCGCCGGCAGGCACCGTGGACGCCCCCATCGCAAGAGAATGCGAAAACGCGCTGCGCCGCGTCGTACGGCCGGACGGAAAACGCGCCGTAACCTCCTATGAGGTTCTCGGCGTATCGGAGAGCGGACATGCCCTTGTCCGTCTTTCCCTTTTCACGGGACGCACCCATCAGATTCGGGTACATATGGCTTACATCGGTGCGCCGCTGCTGTACGATTTTCTCTACGGAACGAAAACGGAGGGAGAGACATACCGCCTGCACGCTTCCGCGCTCGCCTTTCCCCATCCGTCGGACGGACACACGGTGACTCTGACCTCTGCGCCGCCTTTTCTTTCGTCCGAAAGGTTTCTCCCGCCTGTATAAACGCGAGCCTTCCGGGCATACTCACGAAAGAAAGCAACGGAAGGAAGGAAAAACCATGATTGAAAGCGATACGATAAAATTGCTCCGCGAATGCGATGCCGGCATTAAAATGGGCGTCAGTGCCATTGACGATGTTATCGACAGCGTAAAAAATCCGGACATGAAAAAATCCCTCGACAACTGCAAGGACGAGCACGAAAAACTCCGCCGCGAGGTCGGCGAACTTCTCTTTGACTATCATGACGCGGGCAAAGACCCCGGCATGATTGCCAAAGGCATGTCCCGCATGAAAACGAACATGAAACTGTCCATGGACAAATCGGATGCCACCGTGGCCGACCTGATGACGGACGGATGCAACATGGGGGTCAAATCGCTCTCCCGCTACCTCAACCAATACAAGGCGGCGGATGAAGCATCGAAGGATATTGCGAAACGGCTTGTCCGTCTGGAGGACGACCTTGCCGTGGATATGCGCGCATATCTGTAAACTATCGTGTGCAATTTATAAAAAGAGCGGAGCCAAAACTCCGCTCTTTTTTGCCTTTACCCGGACAAGTCAGGTCACGTTTTCCGTAACGACTTCCGTTTTTGTGAACACGGCGCTCCATGCGGAGCCGTCCGTCAGGGCAATCTTTTTCATGTTTTTGAGAGTTACCTTTGTCGTCGGTATGATGGGGTTTTCCGCATCCGTGAGAGACGCGCCCGTGGCACCTCTGACGCGGAAAACATAGCCCGAACCGGACGCAAAGGTCAGGTTATCGATGGTAACCGTGGCCGGGAGCGCACCGGGAAGACCCGTATTGAAGGAGCGCCATGTACCGCCGATGACCACGTTGCCGCCGGAGTATTCGCAGTCCTTGATATAGATGTCGCCGCTGAACACGGAACCGTAGTCGTCACGCAAGCCGATAAAGCAATCGCCTGTCAGGCGCTTGACGTTTTCCACCACGAGCGGACCGCCGCCGATCACATAGAGGTTGAAACCGATGGTGGAATCCTTAATGGTGGCGCCGTAAAGGCCTTTATGCACGTCGAAACGGTCGATATAGCATCCCTCAAGGTAAATATTACGTACATAGTTGGAGCCCATGACTCCGTGCTGATTTGCGCGATCCGTAATGCTGTTGGACTGTTTCAGACGAATCAGTTTCGCTTCAATCGAACGAAGGACGTTAATGTCGTAACTGCCCATCGCATTGATGGACGAACCCTGATAGAATTTGTACTCTCTGCGGCCGGTGACAACGCAATCCTGCAGGGTGACGTTGTAGGAATCCGTAATCATGTAGAACGCCGTATAAGGTGCGCCGGCGTTAAATCCGTCTTTATAGTCCCACCGGTCGTCTACCACATAGTGTTTGATGTCCTTCAACGTGGCGTTGGAACGGGTGCACTGAATGCCGCGGGTATAGTAGTAATATGCACCGACGTATGTTTCGCCTTTGGCTTCGGCTTCCGCCACGGGGTCACAGGCCAGCGTTGTGAAGACGCCGTTGCCGACGGTGATGGGTTTCTCATTTTTCGAGAACACTTTGACCGCCGTCACGGCCGTGTAATCGTATTGGATAGGCGTGGACGGGTCGACGTTGCCGTCTTTGTCCACAAGGAGCAGTTCGGTGCGGGCATTACCGCTGTCCTGGTTCACACCATAGCGAATGAAGTCGTGCTGCTTGTCGTTGAAAATCTGAATCATGCAGTCGGATTCAAACGTCATGCCGACGTTCTTCTGTCCGGCTTTCAGGGTCAGTCCCGCAGGGATGGTTTTGTAATCGTAAACGGCCGTATCCGGCTGAATATCGAACACCCAGACGGAACGGTGCGTGCCGTCTTTGTAAGAAATCGTCTTGTCGTCGATAATGAATTTCGCGCCGCGCCAGTCGGTATCCGTGCGGATAACAATGGATTTTTTAAGCAGGCCGATATAGTAGGTTTTCCCGCTGTTGGCTTCGACTTTCAGACCGTACTGATTAGCCACTTCATGGGTTTTGCGGATGGCTTCCGAGTCGTCGGTCACGCCGTCCCCTTTGGCGCCGGACTGCGCGTATGTAATAATTTCGTCCATTTTCATAATCTCTCCGCATCTTGTACAGGTAAATATTTTTTCTCCGTTTTCGACATAAGCGGCGTCATAGTCGTACACATGGCCGCCTTTCGCGGGCGTATCCGTCCGACGGACGTCGCCGCAGTTTTTGCAGGTCATGGTGCGTTCGCCTTTGTCCACACAGGTGGCAGCTTTGGTCGTGACCCATTCGCCGTATTCGTGTTTTTCGGCGGGTTTGATTTCCTCCGTGCGTTTGGCACCGCACACCGTGCAGGTATACGTTTTTTCTCCGACCTCGTTGGAACCGCAGATCGCGGCTTTGGTGATTTTCCCTTCATCCCACGTATGTTCGGTATGCGTGTTTCCGCAGGAAACCAGCAATATACTGACAAGCAGGACGGAGAGAAGCAGAAGAATCGCGTGTATTCTCTTCATATGACATCCTTTCTCCCGGGCTTTCCGGAACATTCTGCGACGATTATACAACGTCCGGACAAATAAATCAATACGAAAAGTGATAAAATTTATTTTTGTCGTCTCTTTCGGTGTCATATTGCACAAAAGTTCCGTTCACAATTTGTGGAATGTGTACAAAAGCCATTTCCGCCCGGAACGGGAGCGGAAATGGCTTTTTCGCCGCGGATGGCGATTCCGTGTTTTTTCAGAACAGGCACACGCCGTGTGCGGGAATCACGACGCGGCGGCCGTCGATTTTTGCGTACAGCGGTACGTCCGACGGGTTCTCCACCCGGTCGGCAGACACGCGCGCCGCGCGCACGGCGTCCTCGTAACGGAAAAGGTCATCCACGGAGGCATCCTAGTAGGTATCCGGACGGAGGCCGTATGTTTTTGCGACGGTACGGAGCATATCCCAGTCGTTGTCGCGCTCGTAGTCGTAGGAATGCAGGCCAAAGCAGAAAAATTTCAGTTGTCCGTCGTCGGGAAAGGCTTCGTACGTTTCAAGCGCATCGACAAGATTACGGTTGTTGGCGTTGTACGTCCACCGCATGCGGTCTTCCGGGAAAGAAAAGGCGGTGGTATCGAGAAGACAGCCGGTTTTACGGATGGATGAAAAGCCGAGCGCGCGGATGCCCTCGGCAAGCGCCGCGTCCTGCTGTTCGTTGTACGGCCAGACGAATCCCGCCGCCACCCCCGCGCCGAACACTTCCTCAAGTTCGCTCCGACATTCGCCGACAAGCGAAAGATAGGTCTCCCTGTCCGCATATAACACAAAACGATTGTCGTCCGTCGGATGGAGCGTCAGATACAGTCCCGGCCGGTCGGCTCTGTAGAAAACGCAACGCACGGCGGTATGTATATCGGCGGGGCCGTCGGCATATGAAAAGTCCTTCTGCGCTTCCGTGATGACATACGGGTGTTTTCTGCAATGGTCGGCGATGCCGTATCCGCGGTACAGTTCGCGGTAGTCGTCGGCATTCATGCCGCGGGCGTCGGTGCCGCAGAGGTTGAAAGTTCCGAGAATGCCGGCCGGGCGGACAATGTCAAGAAATTTTTTATCGAGGATGACATTGCCGTCGTCGATGGTAAACGTCAGCGATTTGCGGACGAAACCGGGAAAATACTGCAAATCGACGGTATGCCCGCTGTGTTTTCCCGCCGCGGCCTCGTATACGACGGTGGTGTCCGGCTCCACCGAATGCGTCAGCCACACGTTACCGCCGACGGTGCAACCGTCGCCGACGACGGTCGTTCCGCCGAGAATGGTGGCGCCGGCGTAAATGACGACGTTGTTTCCAATGTCAGGATGCCGCTTGATGCCTTTGACGGGATTTCCGTTTTCGTCGAGTTCAAAACTCTTGGCACCGAGGGTGACGCCCTGATAGAGTTTCACATGGTCGCCGATGGTGGTGGTTTCGCCGATAACAATACCTGTGCCGTGGTCGATGAAGAAGTATTCGCCGATGGTGGCGCCCGGATG
>CAKRWK010000050.1 GCA_934417455.1 uncultured Eubacteriales bacterium | reverse complement strand
TATCGGTACCTCACCATCTTTCGCTTTCCGCGTCGGCTTCGCTCTGCCACGGCCACGGCGTATGAACCCATGTCCATGTGTCACCATGGACACCGTTTGTCGTCAGCGGACCGTATTCTGCCTCGTATGCATCCGTCAGTTCACGAAGTTTTTCGTGCATTTCGTGAAAATAATCGAGGGCAGCCGTGTTGTCCGGATGTGTATCGAGATACAATTCCGTCTCCAGTTTGGCAAAACCGACGGACTGTATCGCCTTCATCAGTTCTTTTTCCGTCATCTTCCGTGCTCCTCCGTTTCAAGCGGTTTATAAAGTTGCTCAAACAAGGTTCCGTGCGAAAGAGCATCCTCCGGGGTGTACAGATGACAAAAATACTGATACGGTGAATATACCATGGCGAGTTGCACATCGTCCGTTTCCCGAACGGGACAGGACGGTGCGGTATTCTCGGGCAATCCGGAACGACTGTATCCGTTTTCGTTTTTCTCCATATTTTACAATTTCCTTTGATTTGCAATAATATAAGGGAGCGCGGTATGTTCCGTCACTCCCTTCGTATTATATGAAAAAATGTGCCCTCTGTTCACTCCCCGACGTCAGCAGGCGGTCGTTATTTCTGACCGAGAACGACAATCTGTCTTCCGATTTCTTTCGGCAAATCGGATGGAATCACACCGAATGCCGAATATTCTTTTTCGAGTGCATCGGCGGCCGCGCCGTGCAAATATACGGCCAAAGCGGCGGCTGCCGCTCTATCCTTCATGTATGCAGTCAGTGCCGACAGAGCCCCGGCAAGAACATCTCCACTGCCCGCCTTGGCCAAAGCCGAGGAGCCGGTGGTATTGACATATGTCCGCCAACCGTCGGTAACGACGGTTCCCGCCCCCTTCAACACCAATGTGCAACTGTATTCTGCCGCAAATTTTGTCGCACATTCGATTCTGTTTGCCTGTATATAGTCTACATTCCACCCGGACAGTCGCGAAAATTCCAGAGGGTGCGGCGTCAGAATCAAGGGACGTGCGGCCTCGCGCAAAAGGTCGGTGCCGGCAGAAGCAACGGCGTTGAGCGCATCGGCATCCAGAATGAGCGGATTGTTCGGCACCTGGAAAAGCGCACGAACCAATCGCAATGTGCATTCCGTACGTCCGCAACCGCATCCGATAAGAGTTGCGTTCTGTTTGGCAGAAAGCGCACAAATTTCCGCAACGTCCGCCTCTGTCGGCTCGTCATTTCCCGTATACGGACGGTAAAGCACCTCGGGAAATTTTTGCACCAGTTCCCCGACAAGGACTTTCGCGCCGGAATATGTGACATATCCGACACCGAGACGCAGTGCCCCTTCCAGACTGAGTGCCGCCGCACCGGGAAAAAGCCGACTGCCTGTCAGAACAAGAAGACGACCGAAGTCCCCTTTGTTCGCATCTGCCGGGCGGTACGGAAGTGCGTTTTTTGCCCAAGCGCTATCTGTATAGCGGACATCCTGTGTGCCGACATCCGTCTCCGGACAGTTTTGTCTCATAAAATTTTCTTCCTTTCCATGCATTTTTCACAAAAGGTATTTACAAAATTTCGTTTTTCTGTTACAATAGTAATAGAAAACAAAAAGGAGTGATTCATTATGTCGAAAAAACTCATCATTACGATTGCGCGTCAGTACGGCAGCGGTGGCCGGGAAATCGGAGAAAAACTGGCGACTATGCTGAACATTCCGATTTACGACAAGGAACTTATCACGGAAGCTGCAGGAAAAAGCGACCTTCACGTCGACGTAGCCAAAAAAGCGGATGAAGCCGCCGCCAACAGCCTGCTCTACACATTGGCCATGGGTTCCAATGTATTCGGTTCCGCCATGGCGTTCGGCTATAAAATGCCCGTCAATGACAAACTCTTTATCCTGCAGTCCGATATTATCCGCGAATACGCGGCCAAAGGAAGCTGCATCTTTATCGGCCGTTGCGCCGATTACGTTCTTCGCGATGAAGCGAATATTCTGCGCCTGTTTATTCACGGAGACCTCGACCACAGACGCGAACGTGTAGCCGCAAGGCACCCGGAAGTCAAATCCACGCAAATCATTGACATCATCAATAAGACCGACAAACGCCGCGCCTCTTACTATAATTTCTATACCGGCAACAAATGGGGCAAGTTCGACCACTATGACCTCATGGTCAATTCCTCCACGCTCGGTATCGACGGCACCGCTTCCCTGATTGCCGATATGGCAAAAAAGATGATGGAAGACTGACTTTCGCCTTCCATTATACACCGACTCTGAAAAAAATGCAATATGAACAACAATAAATGCGTTTTCAACCCTATGTATTTGCGCACAGCGTTCTTTTGACTTTTGGGCGTATGGCACAGAAGCCGGCAGAAAAAACGACACGATTTGTGCGAATTTTGCCGAAATTTCGGAAATTGAGATTTTCCTCTTGCAATTTGCGTGAAAATGCGCTATAATATGTAGTTGAAAATTACATAAGGACGAAGGATACCGTTCATGAGCACTTTTCACCTGATTGACCATCCCCTGATTCAGCACAAACTCACAATTATGAGAGACAAGAACACTTCGACGAAAGACTTCCGCGAACTTCTTAACGAAATTTCCCTTCTGATGGGTTACGAAATCACCCGTGACCTTCCCCTTGAAGATGTGGAAATCGAAACGCCCATCTGCAAAGCAACCTTCAAGAAGCTGGCCGGAAAAAAACTGGCGATTGTTCCGATTCTGCGTGCCGGTCTCGGTATGGTGGACGGTCTGCTTGAACTCGTTCCTTCTGCCCGCGTCGGACATATCGGTCTGTACCGTGACCCCGACTCCCATCAGCCGGTGGAATATTATTGCAAGATGCCGCCCGACATCAACGAACGCCTTGTCATTATCACCGACCCCATGCTGGCAACCGGCGGTTCTTCCACGGATGCCATCACGATGGTAAAAAAGAGAGGCGCAAAGAACATCCTTCTCATGTGTCTTGTCGCCGCGCCGGAAGGCGTGAAAAAAGTGCAGGAAGCACACCCCGATGTCGACATCTTCTGTGCGGCAATGGACGAAAAACTGAACGACCACGCTTATATTGTGCCCGGTCTCGGTGATGCCGGTGACCGTATTTTCGGCACGAAATAATTGACCGGTAAAAACATTCCGAAAAAAGCGACCCGCAAAGGTCGCTTTTTTGGAAGATAAAGAAAGAATCGATATCTATGCACGAATTGCGAATCGGAAAAAACGACGCGGGACAGCGCCTTGACAAATTTGTAACAAAAACGCTGAAATTACCGATGAGTCTTCTCTACAAATCCATTCGTACGAAGAAAATCAAGGTCAACCGCAAACGCGCCGAAGCCGGCATGCTTCTTTCGGAAGGCGATACGGTGCAGTGTTTCCTTTCCGATGATTTCTTCACGGAAAAAGCAACCGACAGTACATTTTCAAACATCGTACCGCACGTCGATGTTGTCTACGAGGACGAAAACATTCTTCTTGTCAATAAAGGCACCGGCATTTCCGTACATGAAGACGAAAACGGAGCTGTCAACACCCTGATTACACACATACAGGCATACCTTTATCAAAAAGGCGAATACGACCCGCGGAAAGAACAGAGTTTTGCGCCGGCGCTTTGCAATCGGATTGACCGCAATACCTGCGGCATTGTAATTGCCGCCAAAAACGCCGAAGCACTCCGTGTAATGAACGAAAAAATCAAAAACCGCGAAATTGAAAAATTCTATCTTTGTGCCGTACACGGCATTCCCGCCCCCAAGGAGGCAACGCTTTCCGGCTATCTTCTGAAAGACGAAAAAACCAACACGGTACGTATATACGAGACGAATCCGCCACGCGGCGCAAAAAACATCCGGACGAAATATCGAGTGGAGGCGGTAAAGGACGGCAACGCACTTCTGGAAGTGGAACTGCTGACCGGCCGGACACATCAGATCCGTGCGCACATGGCCTATATCGGGCATCCGCTCATCGGCGACGGAAAATACGGAATCAACAAAGAGGACAGAAAACAAGGTCATAAATATCAGGCGCTATGCTCTTATCGTCTCGTCTTCCGATTTAACCGGGAAGAAAAAACGATTCTTGATTATCTGAGCGGAAAAGAAGTCCGCATACCGAAGGACGAAATTCCCTTTGTCAGAGATTTTATCTTTGATAAATAAGAATTTAAAGAAATAGTTTACGGCAGAAAAAATCCGACGTTTGAACGTCGGATTTTTTCTGCTTATTTTTTCAATTCTTCTTTTCTTTTTCCGAGGAAATACCGAAGGCCGAAATAAACGGCCACAGCCATGAGAATCATGCCGATAGACCAGAACTGCGACGGTGAAAGCACGCCGACAAAAGCACCTCTGTCATCTCCGCGCAAAAATTCAATCAAAAACCGGAATACGCCGTAGGAAGCAAGGTAAAGCGGCAGATTATACTGGAAATCCTTTTTCAGCACAAGATAAGAGCAAATGCCGAACATGATGAAAAGGAATGCCGCCTCGTACAATTGCGTCGGATGTACGGGATTCGGAAGTCCGGGAAATTTCACGCCGAGGAAACTGTCTGTCTCCAAGCCGTAACAACATCCGGCAAAGAAACAACCGATACGGCCGAAGCCGTGTGCGACAAGGATACAGCAAGGAAGAATGGAAAGGATATCCACAAGGCGTCCCTTCAGTTTTTTGCGAAACGCGAAGTAACCGATGAGGAATACCGCGGCACCGGCAATCAATCCGCCGATAAAGGTCATACCGCTGCCGAAACGGAATCCGTTTTCGGGATGTTCGAGGTAGTTATAAAACGCCTGGAAAAGCATACCGCCGCCGAACCCGAGAATAATGGCGGCGATGCCGTCATAAAAGACGAAATCGACGAAAGAAGGGTCAATGTTTTTCTTTTTGCTGTAATACCAGAGAACGAGGAAACAGGCCAAAAGGCCGATGGCAATCATAACGCCGTACATGTGTACGGAGAATGGGCCGATACTGAATAATGCACCGGGAAGCATAGTTTTTACTCCTTTTGTATATTTGTTTTCTTTTTATTTTTGACCGGTGGAACCGAATCCGCCGCCCGCACGCTCGGTTTCGCTGAGCGTGTCGGACAGGTCGAAATCTGCGCGCACAAACGGAACGAAGGCAAGTTGCGCTATCCGTTCCCCGCCGTCCACATGTTCCGCAACATCCGAATGATTATGGATGCTGACCATGCACTCACCGCGGTAATCCGGATCAATGACGCCGACTTTATTGGCCGGTGCCAACCCGCGTTTTGTCGCGATGCCACTGCGGGCAAAAACAAGCCCTGCGTATCCGTCCGGAATCTCAACGGCAAACCCGAGCGGAATCATGACGGTAGTATGCGGCGGAATATCTCTGCCGCCGTCTTTCGGGACATAAAGGTCGGCGCCGACGGAAAAAGCCGTGCCATACGTCGGAAGTATGGCTTTTTCCGACAACATTTTTATGCGTATATTCATTCTTTCTCCTCTCCGCTGTCTGTGACGGCAAGTTTTTCTTTCAGGAACTGTCCGGTATACGACGCCTCACAGGCGGCCACCTCTTCCGGCGTGCCGACGGCCACCAACGTACCGCCGCCGTCTCCGCCTTCGGGACCGAGGTCAATGATATAGTCTGCCGTCTTGATAAAATCGAGATTATGTTCGATGACAATGACGGTGTTCCCGGCATCGGTCAGCCGTTGCAGGATGGCAATCAGTTTGGACACATCCTCGCTGTGCAGACCCGTGGTCGGCTCGTCGAGAATATACACCGTTTGTCCCGTGGGACGCTTGGAAAGTTCCGTGGCCAGTTTGACGCGCTGTGCCTCGCCGCCCGACAACGTTGTCGAGGACTGACCGATTTTGATATAACCGAGACCGACATCAAAGAGCGTCTGCAATTTTCTCTGAATCTGCGGCAGACCGGCAAAGAAGGCAATTCCCTCCTCCACGCTCATTTCAAGTACGTCGTAAATACTCTTTCCTTTGTACTTGACTTCCAGTGTGTCCCGATTATACCGCCTTCCGTGACAGACATCGCATTTGACATACACGTCCGGCAGGAAGTTCATCTCGATGCACATGACGCCGTCGCCCTGACAGGCCTCGCAACGCCCGCCCTTGACATTGAAGGAAAAGCGGCCGGGGCCGTAACCGCGTGCCTTGGCATCCGGCGTCACGGCAAACAGATTCCGTATGTCCGAAAACAGTCCCGTATACGTCGCCGGATTGGAGCGCGGTGTACGTCCGATGGGACTCTGGTCAATGGCAATGACCTTATCGAGATTCTCCATACCGAGAATGCCGCGGCACTTGCCGGGGTATGTGACGGCGCGGTTCAGTTCCTTTGCCAGCGTACGGTACAGAATTGCATTGATAAGAGAAGATTTTCCGCTGCCGGACACACCGGTCACACAGATGAATTCTCCGAGAGGAAACCTGACGTCAATATTTTTCAGATTGTTTTCCGATGCACCAAGCCCGGTGAGAAACTCACCGTTGCCGTGTCTCCGTTCTTTCGGCACTTCGATTTTCCGCCGTCCGGAAAGGTAGGCACCAGTAATGGATGTTTCGTTCTTTGCCACCTCTTCCGGCGTCCCGGCGGCGACAACTTCCCCGCCGTGGATACCCGCACCGGGGCCGATGTCCACAATAAAATCCGCCGCCCGCATGGTATCTTCGTCGTGCTCAACAACAATGACGCTGTTGCCGAGGTCACGCAGGTTCTGCAGGGTTCTTATCAGTTTTCCGTTGTCTCTCTGATGCAGACCGATGCTCGGTTCGTCGAGAATATACAGGACGCCTGTCAGGGCCGAGCCTATCTGCGTTGCCAGACGGATTCTTTGCGCTTCGCCGCCGGAAAGCGTACCGGCCGTGCGCGCGAGATTCAGGTAGTCCAGACCGACACTGATTAAGAAATTCAGGCGCGCCTTGATTTCCTTGATGATTTCTTTGGCGATTTTGGCTTCCGATTCGGTAAATGTCAACTGTTCCACAAAACTCAGCATTTTGCGGATGGAAAGGCGGCAGATTTCGTCGATATTGAGGCCGCCGACCGTCACGGCGAGCACCGTATCGGACAGGCGCCGACCATGACAGCGTTTGCACGGAATTTCCTCCACAAACTGCTGATAGTAATCGCCACCGAGCATTTTCATACGTTTTTCAATGATGTGGACAATGCCTTCGTAGCGGGCATTCTGTTCTCTGCCCTCGCCGCCGAAATAACGGACGACGTCATATGTTTTGTCCCCCGTGCCGTACATCAGAGCATGCATGGCTTCTTCTGAAAATTCGGACAGCGGCGTATCAAGCGTAAAGCCGTAATCTTCCCCGACAGCCTTCGGAAG
>CAKRWK010000049.1 GCA_934417455.1 uncultured Eubacteriales bacterium | reverse complement strand
CGCCGAAAGATGAAAACGGGTAGATGCGCAAAAAGACTTTGCCGAGCACGGAATCCTCGGAAATTTCTCCGAATGCGCGGGAGTCGGACGAGTCGTTTCTGTGGTCGCCCATCACGAAAAGACATCCTTCGGACACGGTACAGGTGATGGGGTAGGAGTAACCGGAGGGACCGCGGTACGGGTCTGTATACCCGTCGCTGTAATGCACGCCGTCTACGCTATATTCCGTGTCGGACAGTACCGTGACGGTCTGTCCCCCCGTGGCAATAACCCGTTTGACAAGCGGTTTTCTGTGCCCGGTTCCGTAATCCTCGAAGACAATGATATCGCCGGTCTCCGGCGTGTAAAACGCGGAAAAAAGAATCAGCTGATCGCGGTCGCGGAGCGTTTGCTCCATGGAATTCCCGTCCACCACGGAGTGGCGGAAGAAAAAGCAGGTAATCAGCAGCACCGCCGCCAACGTCAGCGTGAGAATCTCCGTGAAATCAAAAATATTATCCGCGGGGCGGGCAGGGGTACTTTCGGGTGCCTTTTTGTCCGTCGTCGGTGCGTCGTCCTGTGTCGCTCCGTCGTCGGGGTCTTCCCGTACTTCTGTCTCTGCTTTTTCCGTTTCTGTCGGAGTGGGGGAAGGTTCGTCGGTCGTCTTCGTATCGGACGTGACGGGGAGGGACTCTTCCGTTATATCATTTTTATTTTGTTCGCTCATTTTTGTTCCTTACCGTAAAAATAAATCCAAAGACAGTATACCATATCCGGGAAAAAATTACAAGACTTTTCGGATAATTTCGTCTGAAGGTATTGATTTTGCAAAAAAGATATGCTATAATGTCCATAACCGTGTTTATGCCTATCGGCCGCACGGCAATTCAGAACAGTCCTCTGCATTTGCTCCGCATGAATGTTCGTAGTTGTAAGGAGGGCCTAAAAATGGAAAAAATTCAGGCTTTTGTGAACGAGCAATTGAAAACTGAGGTGCCTCAGTTCGGTATCGGTGACACCGTTAAGGTGTATGTCCGTATCAAAGAAGGCGAGAAGGACAGAATTCAGATGTTTGAAGGCACTGTCATCGCCAGACGCGGCGGCGGTATTTCCGAGACCTTCACGGTGAGACGTGTGTCTTACGGTGTCGGTGTTGAGAAAACATTCCCGCTCCACTCTCCCAACGTAGACAAGATTGAGGTCGGGCGCCTTGCGAAAGTCCGCCGTGCCAAACTCTACTACCTGCGTGACAGAGTCGGTAAAGCGGCGAAGGTCAAGGAACAGATCTGACCTTGCCCCCTGCGCAATAGAAAAAATAACCTCTGCTTGGCGGAGGTTATTTTTTACCCACTGTTTGTCAGCTCATCTTTTCCGGGAGTTTCGCACCGCCGAGAATATGGAAATGCAGGTGCTTCACCGTCTGGCATGCGTCTTCGCCGACGTTGGAAATCAGGCGGTAGCCGTTGGTAAGACCGAGCACCTTCGCGATTTTCGGAACGGCGGCCAGCAGTTTCGCAACTGTGCCGGCGTTCGTTTCGTCAATGGCATCTGCCGACGCGATGTGCATTTTCGGTACGACAAGGCAGTGCACCGGTGCCTGCGGATGAATGTCGAGAAACGCGTAGCAGACATCGTCCTCGTACACTTTTTTCGAGGGAATCTCCCCTTTTACGATGGAACAAAAAAGACAATCCATGTTTTCTTCCTTTCTTTTACATATCCGATGAAACCAGTATAACACATCCGACGGAAAAAAGCAACCGTCAAAAGAGGCTCCATGAACGAATTTTCTCTCCTCTTTCCGAATTTTTCTTCCGGAGCGGACCTTTGGGAGACGCTCGCCGGCGAAAAACGCCCCGTCGTCGTATACGGCATGGGAAACGGCGCCGATAAGCTGTTTTCCCGTCTGGCCGCCCTCGGCGTTCCCGTGGCGGACGTTGTTGCCTCGGACGGATTTGTCAGAGGACAGTCTTTTCACGGCATGCGCGTCCGGTCGTTTTCCGAAGTCCTGACAGCGCACCCGGACGCCGTGTTCCTTGTCTCGTTCGGAACGGGCAGGGAAGATGTTCTGTCGTTTATCGAAAAACTGCAAAAGGAACATCCGCTGTACATTCCTGACATGCCGCTCGTCGGCGACGAATGGTTTGACCGCGCGTTCTGCCTTCGGCATGAAGGGGAACTGCACGCCGCGCTGTCCCTTTTCTCCGATGAAACCTCCCGACGCACGTTTCTTTCCGTTCTTCGCGGCCGTCTGTCCGGTCGGTTTGACGACCTGATGGCCGAAACCGCCGCCGTCGCGGACATATACGGAACGGTCGGCACGTCCGTCCGCACGGTCGTTGACCTTGGCGCGTATAACGGCGATACCGTCCGCGAGGCGGCCGGGTATTTTCCCGACCTTTCCGTTGCCGTCGCCGTAGAGCCGGACGGAAAGACTTATCGGAAACTGTCGGCATACGCCGCGGGGGAGACCCGCTTTTTCGTCCGTCCCGTGCATGCCGCCGCTTGGCATGCGTCCGGTACCGGCACGCTTCACGGCAGCGATAACCGCAACTCGTCATTGGCTGCCGCCTCGTTCCGACACACGGATGCAGACGTTTCACTTGTTACGGTTGATGAACTCTGCCTGGATTTATCTGTTGATTATATAAAATACGACGTGGAAGGCGCGGAAAGGGAAGCCCTGCTCGGTTCGCTCGGAACCATCGGTTGTTGCCGTCCGACGCTGCGCGTATCCCTGTATCACCGAAGCGCCGACCTGTTTTCACTGCCGCTTTTCTTAGCGGAAAAATTTCCGTTTTACCGTTTCTTTCTCCGGCGGAAAAGGTGCCTGCCCGCATGGGAACTTGACCTTATCGCACGACCGGAGAGAAAGGAGTCTGTATGAATATTCCGGAACTTCTGTCGCCGGCGGGCAACATGGAAAAAATGAAAGCTGCCATTGCCTACGGCGCGGATGCCGTATACCTGTCCGGGCACGCTTTCGGTATGCGTGCGGCGGCAGATAATTTTTCCGTCGACGGGTTGCGCGAGGCCGTGGCTTATGCGCATGCACGCGGCGTTCGCGTGTATCTTACGGTCAATACCATGCCGCGCGAGTACGAATATGCCGCCTTACGTACCTATTTTGAAGAAATCCGTTCCATACCGACGGACGCATATATCGTGGCCGACCTCGGCGTTCTGTCTCTCCTGAAAGAGACGGATCCCTCCCGCCCCGTCCATATATCCACGCAGGCCAACGCCGTCAGCGCGGCCGCCTGCCGCGCGTGGCAGGTCCTCGGTGCGTCGCGTGTCGTTCTGGCGCGGGAACTCACACTGGATGAAATCCGTTCCATACGGGAGAATATTCCGGATTCTCTGGAACTGGAAGCCTTTGTGCACGGTTCCATGTGCATATCGTACAGCGGCCGCTGTCTGCTTTCCGGGCACTTTGTCGGCAGAGACGCCAACCGCGGTGCCTGCGCACAACCCTGCCGTTGGAACTATACCATCCGCGGTTATGAAATCACGGAGGAAAAACGTCCCGACGCGCCGATTCCCGTGGAGGAAGTCAACGGCGAGACGTTTTTCATGGCCAGCCGAGACACATCCATGATAGACCACATTCCCGAATTGTGCGAAGCGGGCATTCAGTCTCTGAAAATCGAGGGGCGTATGAAGTCGGCATATTACACCGCCGCCGTTACCAACGCTTACCGTATGGCCCTTGACGCATACAAGGCGGGACGCCGTACACCCGATCCGCGCCTGTCCCGCGAACTGGAAAGCGTCAGTCACCGTCCGTATGCGACAGGATATTATTTTTCCGATTCCCATATCGACGCCAACACCGTTCGGGAGAACGGATATATCAAAGAGAAGGCATATCTTGCCACCGTTCTTTCGTATGATGAAAAAACGGGCATGGCAGGGTTGTCTCAGAGAAACAAAATGTCCGTCGGCGACAGTGTCGAGATGTTGACCCCCGGGGCTGTCGGCCGTCCGTTGACGGTGACGGCGTTGTATGATGCGTCGGGCGTCCCCATTCCGTCAACGTCGCATCCGTATATGGAATTTTTCATGCCCGTGCCGTTTGCCGTCCGTCCGGGAGACATTCTCCGCGCGGGCGGGACGCCGGAAAAACCGTAACATCAAAAACGAAAGGAACCGTGTATGAGTTTCATCGAATTTTTGAAAGCCGTCTTTCTCGGCTTTGTGGAAGGCATCACCGAATGGCTTCCCATCAGTTCCACGGGGCACCTGATTCTCGTGGACGAATTTCTCACGCTGAACGTGTCGGCCGAATTTCTCGATATGTTTCTTGTCGTGATTCAGCTCGGTGCCATTCTGGCCGTGCCGGTGCTGTTTTTTCATAAGCTCAACCCGTTTTCTCCGAAGAAAACGACCGAGGAGAAAAAGAGCACATGGAATCTTTGGGGTAAAGTGATTGTCGGCATTCTGCCGGCCGCCGTTATCGGCATTCCGTTAGACGACTGGATGACAGCGCATTTTTACCGCTACGAAGTGGTGGCCGCCGCACTGATTGTATACGGTGTTGCCTTCATTCTGATTGAAATGAAAAGAAAAGGGAAGCCCTCCCGCGTGGAAACGGTCGAGGACCTGTCTTATCTTGACGCGCTCAGAATCGGCTGCTTTCAGGTTCTCTCTCTGGTGCCGGGAACCTCCCGCTCCGGCTCCACGATTCTCGGCGGTATGCTGACGGGTGTTTCGAGAACGGCCAGCGCGGAATTTTCCTTCTTCATGGCCATCCCCGTCATGCTCGGTGCGTCTCTCTTGAAAATCCTGAAATTTGTCGTGAAAGGCTTTACCGCCACCGGTGCAGAAATCGGCCTTCTTCTCGTCGGATGCGCCGTTTCGTTCCTTGTTTCGCTTGCCGCTATCCGTTTCCTGATGGATTTTGTCAAGCGTCACGACTTCAAACCGTTCGGTATTTACCGCATCGCCCTCGGCGTTGCCGTCTTTCTCTTCTTCCTTACCCGCTCGGCCGGTTGATGGGGGAAGGCGGACGGCGCCTCTCTCCGAAAGTGTAAAAACATGAAAACCAAACAAACAAAAAAGAATGTGCTCTCGCACATGCATACCTTCCTTATCGGAAGCCGGGGTCTTTTTGCCGCGGCCATTGTTTGCGCGTTGGTTGCGGCGTTTGCCGATATGCTGGCGCCGCAGATACTGCGCTTTGCCGTTGACCGCGTGCTTCTCGGTGATTCGTCGGGCATGTCGCCCTTTCTTTCGTCCGTCACCGATGCTCTCGGCGGGCTTTCCTATCTCGCCGCGCACCTGTGGGTTCTCTCCGTTCTTCTGCTCACCGTTTCGCTTGTCCGAGTGGCCGCGCAGTACGGCTTTCGCGTTCTGAACACAAAAGCGTCGGAAACGCTGGTCAAGAACATGCGCGACATGACGTATGAAAAACTGCAGCGCCTGCCGTTTTCCTTTCATATGAAAAACCGTACGGGCGATATGATTCAGCGTGCCACCTCCGACATCGATATGGTGAAGAATTTCGTCTCAGAACAGTTGACGTCCATCTTCCGCATCATTATCATGCTTGTCCTGTCGGTCATCTTTATGTTTTCCATGCATGCAAAACTGTCCTTTATCGCCATGATTCCTCTTCCCGTCATTCTCGCGTACTCGCTCCTGTTTCATCGCATGATAGGCGACAAGTTCCGTGTATGCGATGAGAGCGAAGGCCGTCTTTCCGCCATGGTGCAGGAAAATCTGACCGGTACACGCGTTGTCCGCGCGTTCGGCAGAGAAGCTTACGAAAGGGAACGGTTTGAAGCGCACAACGAAACGTATACGGGGCTTTGGCGGCACCTTGCCAAAGTCATGGCCTGCTATTGGAGCACGGCCGATATACTGTCCGGCGTGCAGGTCATGCTGGTTTTGGTGTTCGGTGCCGTGTTCTGCGTGGGCGGCAGTATGACGGCCGGCGAATACATCGCCTTCCTTACTTACAATTCCATGCTCGTCTGGCCCATCCGTCAACTCGGGCGTATGATTTCCGAACTCAGCAAGGCCGGCGTTTCCGTGGAACGGTTGGCGTACATTACCGACGCCGAAGAAGAACACGACCTGCCCGACGTTACCGATGCGGATATGACGGGGGACATTGTCTTTTCTCACGTGACCTTCGGTTATGACGGCTGTCCGGAACTTCTGCACGACGTTTCCTTTACCGTCCGGTCGGGCACGACGCTCGGTATTCTCGGTACAACGGGCAGCGGCAAGTCTACCCTGATGCTTCTTCTCGATAAACTCTATCCGCTTCCCGAAGGGGGCGGGCAAATTACCGTCGGCGGCGTGGACGTTTCGCGTATCCGCACGGCGCATCTGCGCAAGAATATCGGCATTGTCCTGCAGGAGCCCTTCCTTTTTTCCGAAACGCTCGAAAACAACATCGGTATTGCGGCAGAGCATCCGTCGGAGGAGGACATCCGCGAGGCGGCGCACATTGCCTGCCTTGACGAAACGGTGGAAAAATTCAGGGACGGATGGCAGACGTTTGTCGGCGAACGTGGCGTTACCCTGTCCGGCGGACAGAAACAGCGTGTGGCCATTGCCCGTATGCTGATGCAGAAGACGCCCGTTATGATTTTCGACGATTCGCTTTCTGCCGTTGATACCGAAACGGATGCAAAAATCCGTCATGCACTGGAAGAGCATTTCGGCCGTGCTACCGTCATTTTGATTTCGCACCGCATTACAACGCTGTCCCGCGCGGATAAAATCATCGTGCTTGACCGCGGCCGTATCGCAGAAGAGGGAACACATGCCGAACTCTGCCATGCGGGCGGTATATATCAGAAAATCTGCGAAGCGCAGACATATACGACAGGAGAGGAGGACATGCCCCATGCGGAATAAGAAAAACGGATTCTCCTTTTTCGGTATCGGCAAGGTACTTCCGTATCTGCGGACGTATCGAGTGCCGCTCCTTATCATGCTCGGTTGCTGTTTTCTCAGCGGGCTTTTTGACATTGTGCAACCGCTGTTTCAGAGGTACGCTCTGAACCACTATATCGGGGAGGGGACACTTGATACCGTCGTTCTGTTTGCCGTTCTTTATGTCGTTTCGGTTGTTTTCTGCGGCGTATGCAACTACATTTCCTGTTCTTATGCCATGACGACGGAGGTCAAAGTCAACCGCGACCTGCGCAATCGTCTGTTCTCACACCTGCAATCTCTGTCGCTCTCTTATTACAACAAGAACAGCGTCGGTTACATTCATTCGCGTACCATGAGCGACACATCCCGTATCGGTTCGCTTGTCTCATGGACGATGATGGATTTCGTGTGGCACGGATGTTACCTTGTCGGCGCGGCGGTGGTCATGCTGGTCATCAATGCCAGACTCGCGCTGCTCGTTTTGGCCATCGTTCCGCTTGTCACGCTGATTTTCTCCTTTTTCCAGAAAAAACTCATTCATCTGAACCGTGAAGTGCGCGA
>CAKRWK010000048.1 GCA_934417455.1 uncultured Eubacteriales bacterium | reverse complement strand
GGGACGGAGAACTCCTGAGTGTCTCGTTCGGCGGAAGTCTCGGCGCCGAACGGATGAACGAAGTTTGCCTGTCCGTCATGAAACATTTTTCATCGTCCATGCCGAAAATCCGCCATATCCACGCCTGCGGAAGGCGGTACTACGAAAAAATCGCGGATGAATATCCGTCTCTCTGCCGGGAAAACGGGCGGGTTCGGGTTGTTCCGTACATCGACAATATGCCCGTCCTGCTTTCCGCTGCGGATATGGCCGTCTGCCGCGCCGGAGCGGCCACGATAGCGGAACTGGCTGCCACCGCCACGCCTTCCGTTCTGATTCCGTCGCCGCACGTAACGGACGATCATCAGACCAAAAACGCGAAAAGAGCGGAAGATACCGGCGGGTGCATTCTTCTTTCCGAGGATACGCTGACGGAAGAATCGCTGACCCGCGAGATAAAAAAGATTCTGGGAAGTGCATCCCTCCGGGCGCACATGCGTGCGGGTATACGCACGCTCTACGACCCGAAAACCGAAGAAAAAATTGCAAACGAAATTCTCGGTTGCATCCGCATGTCGAAACGTGTCAATCTGCCTTAAAATAAAATATATAAATTATAATTATTTGTAAATTATAAAAATATACTTGCTTTTCCTTTATTTTATATGTATAATATAAGCGGATACGCGTAAAAAGGGGCATTCCCCTACCTATATACAGTGAGATAAAGGAGCACCAAAAATGGAATTTGATTTCGAGAAAACATACGACAGCGGCGTAAATATTAAAGTTATCGGCGTCGGCGGCGGCGGAAACAATGCCGTCAACCGCATGATCTCCACCAATATCCGCGGCGTTGAATTTATTGCCGTCAACACGGATAATCAGGCGCTGACCACTTCCTGTGCCGCAAAGAAAATCATCATCGGAGAAAAAACCACCCGCGGCAAAGGCGCCGGTGCCAATCCCGAAATCGGTAAACGCAGCGCGGAAGAATCCGTGGAAGCCATCCGCGACGTCCTGCAGGGCGCGGATATGGTTTTCATCACCACCGGTATGGGCGGCGGAACCGGCACGGGTGCGGCTCCCATCATCGCAAAAACGTCCAAAGACCTCGGTATTCTGACGGTCGGTATTGTTACAAAGCCCTTCGCATTTGAAGGTCATAAAAGAATGCAGCAGGCGGAGGCCGGCATTGAAGAACTGTCGAAATACGTCGACTCCCTGATTGTCATTCCCAACGAAAGACTGAAGCAGGTGGAAGATACGCACATCACGCTTGCCAACGCGTTTGAAATCGCGGATGACGTTCTGCGCCGCGGCGTACAGTCCGTGTCCGAAGTTATCAATATGCCCGGTTTCGTCAACCTCGACTTTGCCGACGTGACGTCCATCATGAAGAATGCCGGTTATGCCCACATGGGTGTCGGCGCGGCCAAGGGCGCGGAGAAAGCGCAACTCGCCGCCATGCAGGCTATCTCTTCCCCTCTGTTGGAAACCAGTATTGCCGGTGCCAAGGGCGTTCTTGTCAGCATCACCGCATCGCAGGACATTCAACTGGAAGAAATCGACCTTGCGTCCAATATGATTCACGAGGAAGCGCATCCGGACGCCAATATCATCTGGGGTGCTACGTTTGACCCGACCATGGAAGACGAAATGCGCGTAACCGTCATCGCCACGGGCTTTGACAGCGCAAGCGGTTCTAACGAAGAAAAGAAAACGGAAACAACCGTCGTCATGCCGAAGGGGCTCGGCGAACAGGAAAATGCGCCCGCGGCCAAACCGGTGACGGAAGAAACCTACAGCCGCGTCGAACCTGCAAGACAGGAAGAAGTTCCCGCCGCCACGGTGAAGACGCCGGAAAGACCTTCGTTTGAAAACACAGACGAGGACTACAATAACCTCTTCAACTGCGTGAAGAAAAAGAAATAATTCTGACGATTCCGACTGCGCCGTCGTCTGCGGTAAGTACATATCGAAAGAAAAATTTTCAGCATAAGGCAACGAATGCTCTTCTTGTCCGGCGGACGGAGAGCATTCGTTGTTTCTGTTTTTGCGTCACTACAAAATTCCGTACAGGCCGTTTTTCACCCAAAGTCAGTGCTTTTCACCCTGTACATTTTTCCGCGGCGTTTTTTCTCCTCTCTTTCCTACTTTTTATCCTGCTTTTTACACATACTGTAAAAAATAACGGTTTTATATAGTGCTTGGCTCCGCATTTTCCACCGTCATTTCACAGCTCGAAAAAAGTTTTCAACATTTTTGTTCTCTTTTTCCACAGTTTATGACTCTTTCGTTCCGAGGAACGGAATCTTGTTTTTTGCATATCCGAACAAAAAAATCCCGATATCGCACTGTATCCGATACCGGGATTTCTTATTCGGTTTTGTCAATGAGAAACAATCATCGTTATCGCCGTTACCACAGCGCCCAGAAACAGGAGTGCCGCCATAACGAACGCAATGAGCCGGGCATATCCAGGTGTTTTCATTTGTTCCCTTCCTCCTACTCTTTCGCCCTTCAAAGCGAAGACTTCTGTTTTTTTACTTCGTAATACTTCGCGAGTTTTTCCGTGATGTCTCTTTGATTCACCCGCATATGCATCGGCAGGAATGTATGTATGCGGGACAGTCCCCGTGCCACACAATTGATGGGATCCTGCGCCCGCATGACGGGAACGTCGAGAACCTTTTCCACCATTTTATCCAGTCCGTACAGCAGCGACCCGCCGCCCGACAGGAGAATTCCCTTTTCAAAAATCTTCGGTACGCTCTCCAGCGGAATCTTTTTCACCTGCCCTGCAATGGCCATCAGAAGTTTTTCCAACGGTTTTTCAAACACGCCGAGAATGTCTTCCGTCGCGATGTTCATGTTGATACGGTTTCCGGTCAGGGACAGTGTCCCCTCAATATCGATACTGTCATTGCCTCTTCCGGGCCAGACGGCACCAAGACGTTCCTTGATGGCCTTGGCAACCGACAGAGCGACGCGAACGTCTCCCTGGGATAAAATGTATTCCTGAACGGCCGTGTCGAAATTTTCGCCGCCTATCGGCTCCGTGGAAGAGAACAGGATATTTCCCTCACACAGCACAAGAATGTCCGTCGCCGCGGCACCGATATTCACGGATATGAGGCTGTCTTTCGGAGAAGCACCGGCACCCACCAAGGCAGCCATGGCGCGTTTGACGCCGTACACCTCCCTTGCGCCGGCTGCCGACAGCATGCCGAGAAGTTCTTTTGTCTGCTTCGGCGTAAAGTCGGACGGCAACCCGATGATACAGCGGATGTCCGTATCTTCTCCGACGGCGGCCATGGCACTCTGCATAATAGCCTGCGTCAGCTCGGAGGAATAGAGCATTCCGTTTTTGAACGGTCGGACAAGTACGCCGTTTTCACCGGCGCCCTCCAGCGCTTTATCGCCGAGAGTCAGAATGCGGCTTGTGTTTTTGTCTATCAATGCGATGGAGGACTCTCTGCTGATACCCGTCGTCAGGTCACTGATAGTAATATTCGAGTATCCGAGGTCAAGCCCGATTTTTGTTACCATACCGCACTCCTTCCCTGTTTATCATATTCTCTATTATACATGAAGTCGTACACAATTGCAAGAGGATTTTTCAAATTATCGGGAAAAACTCATGCAAAAAGGGAGCGAATCCTCTCTTTCAGAGTCGTATACCGCAGAATTTCGCGGTTATTCTCCACCATGGAACGCACGATGTCGGTTCTGCCGACAAGAATCACCATTTTTCTGGCTCTTGTCACGGCCGTATACAGGAGATTTCTCGTGCGCAACATCGGCGGACAGGCATACATGGGAATAACAACTACGGGGTATTCGCTTCCCTGACTTTTATGAACGGTGATGGCATATGCCAGTTCAATTTCGTCCAATTGGTCGAATCCGTAAGTGGCTTCTTTGTCGTCATACACGATTTTGACAGCATGTTCCGCTGCGTCGATTCTGACAATACGGCCGATATCGCCGTTGAAAAGTCCGCTACCGGCAATACCGTCCTTGACCCATTCGATTTCATAGTTATTGCAGACCTGCATGACGCGGTCGCCTTCGCGGAACGTCACACCGTGACTGATTTTTTCGTTTTTGAATTTTCCGGGCGGATTGAGTTTTTCCTGCAGAAGCGTATTGATATTCTCCACGCCGCCGCTACCTTTTCGCGACGGTGTAATCACCTGTATGCGCGACGCGATGTCACGCCCGTATGCGCGCGGAAGCCTTGTTGTGACAAGATCTGCCACCGCATCTGCCACATCGCCCTCAGACGAGCGGCCGACAAAGAAAAAGTCGCCGTCCGTGGCGGAAAGAACCGGCATCCGGCCTTCATTGATCAGGTGCGCGTTGGTCACAATGCGGCTCTCTTCCGCCTGTCTGAAGATTTCCGTCAGACGGACCGTCCGTATCTTTCCGCTGTCAACCAAGTCGCCGAGAATATTGCCGGCGCCGACGCTCGGCAACTGGTCAGTATCGCCTATCAGAATTAGTTTGGCGCGGCGCGGCAGGGCCCGCACAAGCGCCTGCATGAGTTGCAGGTCTATCATTGACGCCTCGTCCACAATTATGACCTGTTCTTCCAGCGGATTTTTCTCATCGCGGCGAAAGGTGGATTCTTCGCCTTCCGGTCCGCGTTCCATTTCCAGCATGCGATGGAGCGTTTTTGCTTCCTCCCCCGTCGCTTCGCTGAGACGTTTGGCAGCACGACCGGTCGGCGCGGCAAGAACGAATTTCTTCCGCTGACTGCGGAAAACGGAAATCATGGCTTTGACAACGGTTGTTTTTCCCGTGCCCGGGCCGCCCGTGACGATCAGTACACCGTTCTGCATCGTTTCAAACAGTGCTTCTCTTTGCAGTGCGGCGTAGCGGATACCGAAGAGTGCCTCCGATTTTTCTATCATGGCAAAAATGTCATTCCTCGTGTAAGGGGAGTCCGTCATACAGAGTTCAAACAGTTTGGCGGCAACGCATTCTTCCGAAAGATTGCTCTCCACCGTCATGATATAATTGACGTCTCCCGCGCGGTAAGAGGAGAGACGGCGCGCCGAAAGGAAACCCGCCAGAGCCTCTTTGATTTTTTCCTCCGGTAAAGACAGAAGATTGGCCGCAGCACCCACCAGTTTTTCTTCCGGCAGGCAGGTATGACCGTTGGCGGCCGCGTTATACGTCAGAAGATATCTGAACCCATGAAAAAGTCTGTCAGGATGGTCGGCATGAACACCGAGCGCGGCGGCCATCCGGTCGGTCTTTTCAAACGAAAGGCCACACCGGCTTTCGCACAGAATATACGGGTTTTCCTTGATTTTTCCGATAGCGACGCTTCCGTACGCTTTGTAAACGCGGGTAATCCTTGCGCTGTCCATGAAATCCTTGCAGAACAGCATAACGTCGCAAAGACCGTTCTGCTCGCGGAAGGAGGCGGAAATCTGCGCGGCCTTTTTCATCGTAATGCCGGGAATGTCCGCGAGCCATTCCGGGTGGTTTTCCATCACGTCAAACGATTCGTCTCCGAACCGGTTGACGATTTTCAGTGCCGTTACGGGGCCGACCCCGCGCACGGTACGGGAGGACAGATATTTGAGAATCCCGTCCGTCGACGACGGCAATGTTTTTTCGTAAGAGGTAATATTGAGCTGACGCCCGTATTCTTTGTGATACGAGTACGTTCCGCGAAGAACAACGCACTCTCCTTCATTGGCGAAGGGAACGGTGCCTACCGCCGTGACGAGTCTCTGTTCTTCGTCAGCCACTTCCAGCACGGTATAATCGTTCGCATCGTTTCGGTAAACGACGGTTTCTATGGTTCCGCGAAGTGTGACTTCCGCGCCTTCTGCTGTCGGTTGCAACGGCATTCCCTCCTCCCCTTTCGGATTATGTTACGTTTCAAAGGCAAAGTTTGCGCAAATCCTCAGCAATGTCGCACTTTTCCCAAAGAACGCCGAGGTCTTCTCTGCCCATGTGCCCGTAAGAAGCCAGCGGTTTGTAAATCGGGCGGCGAAGGTCAAACTTGCGGATGATGGCCGCCGGACGAAGGTCGACAATTTTGCTGACGGCATCGGAAATGACGCTCTCGTCCACAAGGCCTGTCCCAAAGGTATCAATCATAACGGAAACCGGCTCGGCAACGCCGATGGCATAAGCAATCTGCACCTCGCACTTTTTGGCAAGACCGGCCTTCACAATGTTTTTGGCCACGTATCTTGCGGCATAGGATGCACTGCGGTCCACTTTCGTCGGGTCTTTGCCGGAAAACGCGCCGCCGCCGTGACGGGAGTATCCGCCATACGTGTCGACAATGATTTTGCGACCGGTCAGACCCGTGTCGCCGGCGGGGCCGCCTATCACAAAGCGGCCGGTCGGGTTGACGTAAATTTTTGTTTCGCCCTCATGAATGAGCGAGGACGGAATGACGGGCAGAATTACCTGCTCGATAATGTCTTTGCGGATGGTAGCCATGTCTATCTCAGCACTGTGCTGCGAAGAAATGACAATGGTATCGACGCGGACGGGAACATCGTCTCTGTATTCCACCGTCACCTGCGTTTTTCCGTCCGGACGCAGGTAGGAGAGTTTGCCGCTCTTGCGGACTTCCGTCAGCCGTTTGGCCAGTTTATGTGCGAGAGAAATCGGAAGCGGCATAAGTTCCGGTGTTTCATCGCAGGCAAAGCCGAACATCATACCCTGGTCGCCTGCACCGATGTCAAGGTCGTCCGTCATGGTTCCGTCCTTGGCCTCTGCGCATTTGTCCACGCCGAGAGCGATGTCCTCGCTCTGTTTATGGAGAGAACTGAGCACGGCACATGTCGTAGCATCGAAGCCGTATTTGGCACGATCGTATCCGATGTCCGCTACGGTCTTGCGGACAATATCCTGAATGTCAACGGAAGCCTTGGTTGTCACCTCACCCATGACGGTAATAATGCCCGTGGTCGCGAAGGTTTCGCATGCAACACGACTTTCCGGGTCCTGACGCAGAATTTCGTCAAGGATGGCGTCGGAAATGGTGTCGCAGATTTTGTCGGGATGTCCCTCCGTCACCGACTCGGAAGTAAAGAGATACTGTTTCATTGGATTCCTTTCTTTTTACAAGAATGGCCTCGGAAGGCGCATGCGTCACTTCCGGGGCCAGACCAAAACTCATCTGTCAGGAATTGACACCTTGCACCTCTCGTGTAGGTTGTCGGGCTTCACAGGGCCAGTCCCTCCGCCACTCTTGATAAGTTATTTAATTTTCTTAGATTATAACACATCCGGGTGAAAAATGCAAGAGGGTTTCGACAGAAAAATACATTTTTCGGGGTATGCTCAACGTTTATCATCACACGTTACCGGAAAACGAAATGTTTCGGTACACCGTTCTCAAAGCAGGGGGTGATTTCTCCGAGAATCAACGGACGCAGGTACGAAAGGCACGCCGCCGTCACGCCGTTTCCGTCCGCATTTATGTAGGCCGGCGGAACGCACCTGACCTCGTTGGCAATGTCATGAATATCCGCCGCACGGATATCCGCGCG
>CAKRWK010000047.1 GCA_934417455.1 uncultured Eubacteriales bacterium | reverse complement strand
ACGGGCGCCTTGATGGGCACACCGGCATCCATCAGCGCCAGCGGGGAGCCGCAGACGGAGCCCTGCGAGGTCGAACCGTTGGAACTGACGACTTCGGACACCAGACGGATGGCATACGGGAATTCTTCCTCGCTGGGAAGAACAGGTAGCAACGAACGCTCCGCCAGAGCGCCGTGACCGATTTCGCGGCGGCCGGGGCTGCGCTGTGCTTTGGCTTCGCCGGTGGAATAACCGGGCATATTATAGTGGTGCATGTATCTCTTGGTGTCTTCTTCGTCGAGGCCTTCAAGGCGCTGTGCGTCGGAAAGCGTACCGAGGGTGGCGACGGTCAGCACCTGCGTCTGTCCTCTCGTGAAGAGACCCGAGCCGTGCACTCTCGGAATCACGCCGACCTCGGCAGCCAGCGGACGGATTTCGTCCATGCGGCGGCCGTCCACACGTTTTTTGTCGACAAGGAGCCAGCGACGGACGATTTTCTTCTGAATTTTATAGATGAGTTCGGGAAGGATGACCTTAATGTCGGGATATTTTTCTTCAAATTTCGCGACAATGTCGTCCATGCTGGGCTGCATTTTAGCGTCGCGGACATTTTTGTCGTCCGTGTCGAGCGCTTCCATGACGGCCTTTTCGCAATAGGCGAAAATTTCGTCGAACATATCGTGGTCGAGTTCGCCCGAGGCATACGCAAACTTCGGCTTGCCGATTTCGGCGATGATGCCGTTGACGAACACAAGCAGTTTCTTGATTTCCTCATGAGCAATCATGATGGCCTTGTACATATCCTCGTCGGACACTTCTTTAGCGCCGGCTTCAATCATGACGACCTTCTTTTCGGAGGCGGCCACGGTGAGCTCAAGAACGCTGTTTTTTCTTTCTTCCGCAGTGGGGTTGACGATGAACTTACCGTCCACAAGCCCCATGAACACGCCGCCGATGGGGCCGTTCCACGGAATGTCGGAAATGGACAGCGCGACGGACGCACCGATCATCGCCGTAATTTCGGGCGAGCAATCGGGGTCAACGGACATGACCGTCAGAAGCAGCGCAATATCGTTGCGCAAATCCTTCGGGACGAGCGGACGGATGGGTCGGTCGTTGACACGGCTGGTCAGTACGGCCTTCTCGGTGGGTTTTCCTTCTCTTTTCAGGAATCCGCCGGGGATTTTGCCGACAGCATACATCTTTTCGTCGTAATCGACGGACAGAGGAAGGAAGTCGATGCCCTCGCGGGGGGCCGCAGACGCGGTGGCGGTGGCAAGGACGGTGGTTTCGCCGTAGTGAATCATCACGGCGCCGTTGGCAAGGCCGGCGACTTTGCCCGTTTCGATAACGAGCGGACGCCCCGCAAATTCATAGCGGTACACCTTGTAGTTGTCAAATGTCTTGAACTTTTCTACCATTTTTATTTTCCTTTCATTTTGCCCCGGCGTTCCGACGAACATAGCACATACATAGCCGCTTGACCCGCAAGCGCATATTTCACTGCTACTTTCGCAGGAGGGCGCCGGTTATTGTTTTGATTTTCTTTTTTCGCGGAAAACGGGAACGGAAAAAAGACCGTTCCCGTTTTCTCGGAGGGGTGCGGGAAGCAAACCCCGAAGGGGGCTTACTTTCTCAGACCGAGTTTCTTGACAATGGCTCTGTAGCGCTCAATGTCCTTTTTCGCAAGGTAGCCGAGCAACTGCTTTCTGTGTCCGACCATCTTGGACAGACCTCTCTGCGAGTGAAAGTCTTTCGGGTTCTTCTTCATGTGCTCGGTCAGGCCGTTGATGCGGTCGGTGAGAATCGCAATCTGCACTTCGGGAGAACCGGTGTCTCTTTCGTTGATTTTGTACTCTTCGATGAGGGCTGTTTTGATTTCTTTGGAAATCATGGTTTTTGTCACCTTTCTGTTATTTTCGCCTGCTTTCCCGTACGGTGCGCCGGTGAAAACACAAACTACGTCATGAGGATTCCGCCTCGGACGGAGCAAGGTAGCGCAAAAGACCGAAAAGTAGGTCGTTTGTATTATATCACGAAATTTTCCGTTTGTAAAGAGTTTTCATAAAATATTTTTCTCTCCGTCCGGTTCCCCGCCGAGACGCGCGAGAAGCAGGTGCAGGGCGGCGGCTCTGTGGCTGATACGGTTTTTTTCCGAAGGAGACAGTTCGGCCACCGTCCGGGTATATCCGTCCGGACAGAACAGCGGGTCGTAGCCGAAGCCGCCGTTGCCTCTCGGCGCCGTGCGAATGTTGCCGTGCATGTACCCTTCCGCCGTCACGTGATGTCCGTCCGGAAAGGCAATGACCATAGCGCAAACGTATTTTGCCCGTCGGTCGATGACACCCCGGAGTTCGGAAAGCAGTTTTTCGTTGTTCTTTCCGTCGTTGCCGTGTTCTCCGGCATACCGCGCACTGTAAATGCCGGGGGCACCGTTCAGGGCGTCCACGCAAAGGCCGCTGTCGTCCGCAAGAGACGCAAGGCCGCTGAGAGCGCAGAGTTCGTCCGCCTTCTTGCGTGCGTTCTGCTCAAATGTTGCGCCGTCCTCCACGGTTTCGTGCACAATGCCGGCGTCTTTCATGGAGAGCACCTCGTCGAACGCGCTACCGAGAATGTCACGTATTTCCGCCACTTTATGGGCGTTGCCCGAGGCTATCAGGAGTTTCATTTTTCCGTTTCCTCCGTTTTCGTTTACCTATCCATTATAGACGGAGGGAGACGGTTTGTCAAGCAAAAACGAAAAAAGGGCTTGACAAGCCCCCCGGAATATTGTATAATCTTGTCGTTTTTCGAAAGAACAAAGGAGTAAACAAAGAAAAAACAATGGAAATGTCACAGAAAAAGAAAATTCTTTTCACCCGTATCGCCTTTGCCGTCGCCGCTCTTGCGGCCGCCGTCGCACTCGTGCTGACCGGGATCGGTATCGCCCGCATCGTCCGGCCTGCCGGAAGTTATACATATGTCGGTGACATCCCTTTGTTCCGTGAAACCACCGCCGAGGAAGAGGACTATTCGGCGGATGAAGACACTGTTTGCCCTGTTCGTTATGTGTCGGAGGACGAGACATATGCCGTCACCGTCAATTACACATACGAAGAGTGGGAAGCCCTCGGAGACAGCAATAAATTGCAAGGAAAAATTTACAAAAACAGTGAAAACGGCCGTGAAATCGTGATGCCGAAAGAATCGACGGCCGACGAAATCTCCGCCGCCGTCCGCAACGAAAATGCCGACCTTGCCGGCGGTCTCTTCGGTCTTGCCATGGCCGTCGGCCTGTTTGCCGTCGGGCTCTTTATCATGGCCTTCTTCGGAAAGTTTTTCAGTCTGTATGAGAAAATCTGGTTCCTTTCCATCCTCATTCTGGCGGCGGTTTTCTCCATTATTTTCCCGGAGGAAAGTTGCAACGGTATCAACGGAATCGTCATCATGGGGCTGTACCTGCTCGATACCTTCCTGAACATCCTCTGCGAACTTCTCATCTCCAAGCAGTCACGCTGGAATTTCATTGTGTCCCTCTTTGTCGAGGTCACGGAAATTCTCATCTGCGTTGTGCTGGCCTACCGCTTTGCCACCATGCTCTCTACCCTGCTGTTCTGGAGTCCCTGCGACATTGTCAGTTTCGTCAACTGGAACCGGAAAAAGGACGACGAGGACGACGACGTCACCAAAGTCCGCACACTCAAAGGCTGGCAGGAAGTGCTTCTGATTGCCGGTATCGTGATATGGACGGCGGGCATCGGCTATCTTCTGACGTTGATTGACCTCGGCACCGATATTGTCGGTGGCAACGAGGTGCTGACAGTCATTGTCTGCTACCTCGACGCCTGCGCATCCGTGGTCGGTATTCTGAACGGCCTCGCCATTCTGTTCCGCTTCCGCGAACAGTGGATTGCGTGGTACATCTGCGCGGCGCTCGAAGCCGTTATCAATATTCTGGCCGGCCAGTACGTCCTTCTCGTTCTGAAATTCGGCTATATCACCAACACAACCTACGGCTACATGAAATGGACAAAGTACATCAAGGAACATCCGCAGGTGCTGAAAGAGAGAACCGTCTTCTGACCGCCTTCGTAAGACAGAGATCACACATATGTTAAAGTTTGCCGCCGGGCAGGCAAAGCGGGTTCTTTCGGCAATGCCTTTGTCGCGCTGCCGAACGCAGCCGACAGGTAGCTGAAATACATCGGTTTGATTTTTCCGTTCAGGAAATCCATATAACATCCTCGCTTACGCAAGAAGCCGGGCAGGAGACAGACATTTCAGTCTGTCTCCTGCCCGGCTTTCGTTTCTCTGAACAACCCGCCTTGCCTGCCGGCCGCCCGGTATTCACGCGGAGACACCCCCGTGTGTATTTTGAAAAAACGGCTGAAATAATGGATGCTTTCAAACTTCATTTCTTCCGCGATTTCCGTAAATGTTTTGTCCGTCGAGGCGATTTCTTTCCGGGCAAATTCCAATTTCCGCGCGTTCGCATATTCGCCGATTCCCTGCCCCGTCAGAGCCTTGAAACTTTTGCACAGGGTCGAACGGTTGGTTCCGAACAGGAATGCAAGTTCATCTATCGTTATTTTTTCCAGAAAATTCTCATCGACGTACTTTACGATCTCGCTTGCGTCAAATTCGTATCGTTTGGGAGCGGACGCCCCGTCCTCCGCCCGTTTCTTCCGCAACAGTTCTATGAAAAAGTATTCTAACAGAATTTTCAGCAACTGTTCGCTGCCGCGCGGTTGATTTCTTTTCTTTTTCATATCATATGTCGGGCGGTTATAGGGCGGCTTGAACACGTTGCGTCCTTCCTTTACGACTTCCGCCAGTTTATTGACTTCCCCGTCAGACAGTTTGACGGGGGCCTTGCTCAGAGACGTCAGGTCGGCGCCTTCGCAGGTAAAACCTATAATGATCACCGTGGGCGTTACGTCGGAGGGACATCGGAGCGCATGGTTTTCCCCCGGCGTGTGCAAAATCATCTCTCCCTTTTTGAGTTCGCCGGTATATTCGTCCGACGAAATGACAAGCGACCCGGTATTTACGAAAACGAGTTCGGCAAAGGGATGATGCTCGCTTTTTGTGCTGAAATCTCCGGAAAATTCAAAGAAATGCAGATTGACGATTCCCGTCACGGACAGTATGCCCGAAAGTGTTTTTACTTTATATTCCATTCTTCCGATTATACCCGATATTTATGTATTTGTCAATAAGATAATTTACGATTGTGCAAAATAATTTTACGATTTTATACAGAAAACCGGGGCTTGCAGGGTGTAGAATATAGCCGAATACCGCCATGGCGGAAAAAAGGAGACAACGTATGCAAAGAGTATGTATTCCCGATTACGAATATCATGAAAGAATAAAAAAGGCAGCAAACATGATTGCGGAAAGAGGCCTTGACGTCATGGTGGTCGCTTCTACGGAAAGCGACTACGCGAACGCAAGATATTTTTCCGGATTCTGGCCTTTATTTGAAAGAGCCGGCGTCGCAATTTCGGCGCGCGGCGATGCTGCGCTTCTGGTCGGTCCCGAATCGGCTGTCTTCGGCAAAGATTTCGGCAAAATCGAAAAAGTGTTCGTGCTGAAAGAATTCAGAGAATCCGCCGATCCCTCCTACCCGGAATTGCAGGCATCTACCTTTCACGATGTTTTCAAGGCTATCGGCGTTACAGGCGAAAATATCAGAATCGGTCTCGGCAGTTACGTGGAGTGCACGCGTCCCATCTCCGAAGGACTGAAAAACGCGTACCCCAAGGCAGACATCGTAAAATGCAATGACATCATGGTCAATCTGCGGAAAATCAAGAGTGAAAACGAACTTGCCTGCATACGCGAGGGATTCAGAATCATAGAACTTGCCACCGATGAGGTGATCCGTCATCTGAAGCCCGGCGTCACCGAATTGCAGATGGTGGGCGTCGCGCAAAGAGTCATTTACGAGAACGGCGCGGAATACGAGGGATTGCCCATGTATGTATTTTCAGAAGAAAGTACCCGCCACGCCATTTCGCGTTCGCGGTACAGAGAAATCAAAAAAGGCGACATCGTTCAGCTCAATCTTTCGGCAAAAATCGACGGATATTCACCGTCTATCGGCCTGCCTGTAGTTATGGGCAAACTGGAAGGACAGCGCCGCGAACTTGTGGAATTCTGCCGTCAGATGCACGAATGGACCTGCGACAGAATCAAGGCGGGCGTGATTGCTAGCGATATTGCCAAGGAATTTTATCAGAAGTTCGTCGATAACGGCTACCGGGATAATTTCGTTTACGGACCTTGCCACGGCACCGGTATGATAGAGGTGGAAGCACCGTGGATGGAAACCACGAGCGACTATCCGCTGGAAGAAAACATGACGTTCCAGGTCGATACCTTCATTTCGGGACCTACGTTCGGCTGCCGCTGGGAAAAAGGCATCGCAGTCAAAAAAGACGGTTACGAATCATACACCGATTATCTGAAAAAAGGAATTATCGAGTTGGAGGTATAATATGGCTGCCATGGGCAAAAAAAGTTGGATCATACCCGACTGCGAACTGCCGCATGCGGGCGAAGGCGTCCTGAAAGGACACGAAAGCGTCATCATCGTCAATGACAATGATGAGGATATGGACATAAAAGTCACGCTTTATTTTACCGATAAGCCGTGTTATGAAGATATAAAGTGGACGGTCGGGGCAAAATCGGTCAGGTGCTTCCGTATGAACGAGAAGGCAGATATGAGCGGTTATGCCGTGCCTTATGAAACGCAATACGCCATGAAGGCGGAAAGCGACAGGCCGTTCGTTCTGCAATACGGCCGACTCGACAACCGCCAGACCAATCTGGCGTATTATACCACGCTCGGGTATCACGATTGACAGGAGAAAACGGTATGTTACTGAATCACAGTTTTCCGAGAGAAGTCAGATATGTTCAGCAGAAAAACATCCCGCTCGTTATTGCGGGCGGAACGGTGGAATATCACGGGCCGCACTGCTCTTACGGTTGCGATACGCTCGTCGCGGAAGGCCTCCTTCAAAAACTCGCCGAGAAAAAAGAGTTGATGATTGCGCCGTCCATAGCGTACAGCCCGTCAAGTTATGCGGTGGGCGGAAGAAAAAGCGGCACGGTTCATGTTCCCGAACGCGCTTTTGAAGATTACGTCTATTATGTTTTCAAGAGTTTTCTTTACGCGGGATTCCGCAACATTTACGTCGTCATACATCATCAGTTTGAACAGGAAAGCGAAATGCCCATGACGCTTTGCTATCGCACGGCAGCCAAACGCGCCACGATGGAATATCTCGAGGAAACGCTCGGCGAGGGCTGGTGGGGCAGCGAAAGTTACGCGGATTATTACGAACAGTTAGAGGGCTTGAATAACCCGTTCAACTGGATAAAAGTCATTCCCACGATGTCTGCGGAGGTGCAGAATGCAACAGGTTACGACCACGCAGGCAAGTATGAAACTTCCATACTCATGGCACTCTTTCCCGACAGCGTAAAACTCGACAGAATCGACGATACAAAGCATTGGTTTACCGAAAGCGCACGCGATGCAAACGAAAAACTTGGCGAGAAAATGGTGAATCTGGCACTTGCGTACCTTGAAAAGGCCATCGTATAAAAGTATTTTCCAAACAGACAGAGGAGA
>CAKRWK010000046.1 GCA_934417455.1 uncultured Eubacteriales bacterium | reverse complement strand
GAAGAAACGCATCGGCTTTTCCCTCTTTTTCATAGTTTTTGATGTCCTCACCGATAAACTTGAATCCGGTCAATACTTCGTGAATCCGGACGCCGTTCGCTTCGGCGATTTTGTTGGCCATATCGGTGGAAACAATGCTTTTAACGCAATACGCATCGCTGTTCAGCGTACCGAGTTCTCGCTTCTGCGTGATGATATAATCAAGCAGAAGTGCCCCCATCTGGTTACCGGTCACGGTAACGAATTTTCCGTCTTTGCCGCGAACCATGACGCCGACGCGGTCGGAGTCGGGGTCGGTGGCGATAATCAAGTCGGAAGAAACGCGGTCGGCAATATCAATGCCGAGACGGAACACGGCAGCATACTCGGGGTTCGGCTTTTCTACCGTCGGGAAATTGCCGTCCGGTACCATCTGCGCATCGACCGTATACAGTTTTTTGAGTCCCATGCGACGGAAAACTTCGGGAACAAGGCGGTATCCTGCGCCGTGCAGAGGGGTATAAACGACCGCCAGACTGTCGGCAACTTCCGAAACGGAAGCGGGACGAATCGCAGTCTTCATCACGGCATCGAGATACTTTTCGTCAAAATCTGCGCCGAGAACCGTCACAAGTTCCGCACGGACGGCATCCTCGAAGCTCATCAGCGCCGAAAGGTCAAGACAATCGAATTTCTCTCTTTCTGCGGAAACGATGTCGGCCTGTTCGGGCGCTATCTGTGCGCCGTCTTCCCAGTATGCTTTGTAACCGTTGTATTCTTTCGGGTTGTGCGAGGCCGTCACATTGATACCGGCCATTGCGCCAAGCGCACGAACGGCGAACGACAAGTCCGGTGTCGGCCGAAGGGCGTCGAATATATAAACGTGCACGCCGGCAGCCGCCAGTACGCGGGCGCTGATGCGGGCAAATTCTTCGGAGTGATTTCTCGAATCGTAAGCAATGGCCACGCCGCGCTCGGCGCCGCCCGCCGACTTGACAAGTGCGGCCATGGCACGTGTTGTCTGCGCTACGGTAAACCGGTTCATACAGCCGATACCCATGTGCATATCCGAACGAAGACCGGCCGTGCCGAAGGCCATCGGCATACCGAAACGAAGTTGTTTGGTTTTTTCGTCGTTTTCAACGGAAAGCAGTTCCGCGCGTTCCTCCTCTGAAAGAAGGGGGGACGCAAGCCAGCGACGATACTCTTTTTCGTAAGCGGGAACGTCCGACGGTTCGGTTTCGACCGTCATGCTGTCAAGTGCACGCGCCAATTGGTCGGGACAGGACGTTGGTTTTGTTCCGCAACGAATGCCGCGCAGGCGGTCGGCTGCTTCTTTGACGGGCATCCCCTTGACAAGTTCCGCGACACCGAGGGTATTACCCGGGCACCCGCCGACAAATTTGCAGTCGCGGATGACGCCGTCCTCCACATCAAGCAGAATCCGACGGGAGCAGGTCCCCTTTGTCTGATATTCCATATGTTGTTTCATATTTTTCTCCTCTCATTTCGGTAAAGTCGGTTTTATTCCAGATTCTTGTATATACCAACCGGTGTAAAATCCGGCAAAAACATAAATAGCCACCACCAAAAAGAAGGCAGTTTGTTTTTCGTGTCATTGAAAACGATTGTGTGAAACACCTGTCTGTCACCGGAATCTTCGAAGGACGAAGTACCGATACGGTACGTTTCGATACCGTATATGCGTGCCGTACCGATAAGGTCTGACAGCGCGGTTGTATCTTTCGGACAACGGATTTCCAAATACATATCATCGTCCGTCGCAGTCTTAGTCGGATGGAATACGGCCGAAATCAATGCATATTTCATATCGGCGGTACCGTCGTATCCGAACACGGGGGTAACCGCCGTAATTTTCAGGTCATACCGGTAAATCAGCGTTTCCGCCGCATAAGAACGAAGGCCGCCTGCCTCTTCCAAAGGCAAAAGGCAATACCCCGCTTCCCCTTGCCGCACCTTATCTACCGCCTCCCGCAATGTGGAAACGTACAGCGGCGCCGTCTTTTCAAAGTCCTGTGAAAAAACATCATAAGCTTCGTCCGCATATGCGTTTTTCACATAAGAGATAGAAAGCGCAGACGCCGGTTTTTCCGAAAGCAATGCTCCGACGGAAATTCCCGCTCCGCAACCGAAACGCATACGGAAGTAGTCCGCAAAAGCGGCACGGTCAATGTCGGCGGAAAATTCCGACATGGCGGAAAGGTAGGACGCATCACAGGCAAGTGTGCCTTTTTTCTCCGCCGGGCAAAGCGACGGATATGCCGCGGCAACGGCGGAAAGTATTTCCGAAAGACACATGCCGTTTTCCGTCCAAGTATCTGCCAGCGAGACAGCCTCATCCGCCAATGCGGATATTTCGCAAAGTCTCGCCTGCGCCATTGTGCACTGCCGGTCTTCCGTCAGAGCGAGGTTGGCCGTCACCGTATCCGACGACAAAAAAGAAGGCGCGTCGTCCCAATGTTCCATATCCCGTTGTCCGTTCACACTCCCGCCCCCTTTTCATTTTCTTATTATACAATACAATTATTAAAAAAACAACACCTTTTCCGAAAATCTACACATTTCCGTGAGAAAAAAGAACGCTCTCCCGGCACAACGTCAGGATACCGAAAGAATATACACCTTCCCGCCGCACACCGATACTGCCGGGATTGAAAAGATACAGCGGCGTCGGGTCGGACTCGTACCATTCCATCGGCACATGCGTATGTCCGAAAAGAACAATGTCGGCGCCGACCGCTCTCGCTCTCGCCGAGACGGAAGAAAGACTTCCCTTTACGCCGTACACATCCCCGTGTGTACAGAAAATTCGGTGTCCTTCCAATGAGATAATTTCGCTTTTGTGTACGGGAGCGCCGCGTACGAGCGAATAAAAATCACAGTTGCCCTGCACCGCCACGACCGTCAGTGGCCGTGTAACGTCACAGATGACCTCGTCAAAGTCCCGCAGACCGTCGCCGAGGAAAAAGATGACTTCGGCGTCCGGGTGCATGCGCAGTGCCGCACACATCGGTTCACAGGTTCCGTGACTGTCCGAAAAAACAAGACATTTCATAGACAACACCTCGGTTTCACAAATCCGTATTCCGTCATAGAATACGGAAGGAAGAGTTTTTTATTGAATAAGGGAGAATTGACATGAAAATCGATTATGACGCGCTCCGCGCACTGGCCGCTCTGCCGGACGACCGGCTCTGGAAAGAAATCGTCACCGTTGCCTCATCCCACGGAATTCGTCTTTCGGATAAAACGCCGCCGCATGCCGACCTTGAACGACTGCGTGGTATTGCCAGAGGTGACGAGGTACTGCGGACAATGGACGCATTGCGCCTTGTCAGCGAATATAAGAGAAAATACGGAAAGGAGAAAGGCGAAAAATGAGCGAAAACGAAAACACACCGCTCGACCTTTCGGCTGTGGTGAATCTTCTCACCGCTCATCCGAATATTTTGTCCGATATTTCCGGTATGCTGAAGGGGATCGGAAACACAACGGAAGAAAAACCGTCCAAGTCAGAGACGCCGCCTCGGGCGGCGGAACCCGTCTTCGCGGAGAAACCGGGAAACCGCGGCGCAAGACACGAACTTTTACATGCACTGAAACCGTATCTTTCCGACCGGCGTTCCAAGGCCATGGATTCGATGGAAGTCATCGCCGACCTTTTGGATACCGTTCGGGGAAAATAACAACAGGAAGGAGCCGTTATGTACGCAAGAACCAATTATCCTCCGTCCGAAGACCCCGTGCCGCTTCCGCCGAATTACAGCGGAACAGCCCTGCAGGGCGACCCGCGTGAAGATGCGTCGTCGCAAAGTCCTGTGGAAAACACCGAAAACTACATAGAAACCATGGCACCGCCGCCCCCCGGAAGAAATCCGTGGGATGCGCCGCCTCCGCCCCCTCCGCCAAGCGCGGGCAGACCGCCGTTTCTTCACATTCCGTTTTCCTCGCTTTTCGGAAAAATTCCGACGCTGTTCGGCTCGGAGAAAAGCGAAAGCCCGTTCTTTTGCGGAAAAGACGGTGAAGATATGCTTCTCCTTGTCGCCGCGCTGATTCTCTTTTTTTCCGACAAAGGCGACAAGACCGGCGCGCTGATTCTTTTCGCATTGCTTTTCATATAAATACACAAGGTGTATTTTAGCGTATTTTCCCCGTTCTGTCAAGTCGGGTATACCCGCCACCTCCGGATATACCCGATATTTTTGCATCGGAGCACTTGACATCCGACAAAAAATGTAGTACAATACCCTCATCACTATTTTGAAGAGTAGAATTTCCGACGTTAAGTGCCGAAGGGACGGGGAGTTGCCGTTCGGACGAAGAATTTTTTCGCGGCCGGAATTTCGCATCCCGCTTCATCATCCAAAAGACAGACTTTTATGCTGCCCTCTTTTCCTTGATGAGTACCGGGAAAGGAGGCTTTTATTTTGAACCGTAAAACAAAAACAAACGTCCTGCGCATCGTCACACTTTCCATGTTTGTCGCACTCTACGTCGTATTAAGTTTCTTTGCGTCCGTGCGCATTCCGCCGCTGATTAAAATCTCTTGGGCTTCTCTGCCGCTACTTGTCACTGCCTTTCTGTTCACACCGGTCGATGCCGTTCTGGTTGCCTTTGCCGGTGCATTTCTCGAACAGTTGCTGTCATACGGCATATCGGTCACTACGCCTCTCTGGATTTTGCCGGCCGTTCTGCACGCGGCTTTTGTTTCCATGCTGGCACCGCTTTGCCGGTGTAAAAAAGGCCGTCATGTCCGCGAGGCCGTGTTGGTTTTCGTATCGGAGTTTTTCCTTACCGCTTTGAACACGGCGGCTTTGTATCTCGACGGATTTATTGTCGGCTATGCCGTCGGCGCACTGACGGCCATTCTGCCCGTCCGGCTGTTGAACGGTTCCGATCGCGCCGTGCTCTCCGCCGTTCTTGTTCCCGTGCTTCTCCCGCCCCTGCGGAAGGCGGCACGAGCCTGCGGCCTTACCCGGGAAAAGGCGTCGGCCGATGCGGAATCCATCTCCTACATCCACTCGCATCCGCATGTAAACGGCCGCAGAGACCTGACACACATGCGCACGCTCCTCCATCTGCTCGGCGACCCGCAAAACGACCTCCGTTTTGTTCATGTGGCCGGCACCAACGGCAAGGGGTCGGTCTGTGCCATGACGGCATCTGTCCTGCAGGCCGCCGGGTACAAAACCGGACTGTTTGTTTCCCCGTATATCCGCACTTTCCGCGAACGTATACAGGTAAACGGGAGCCCGATTCCTGCCGTGGCATTGGCAAGACTGACAAAGCAGGTACGCCCCTATGTCGATTTGCTCGATGAAGCGAGCGGTGAATTTGAAATCGTAACCGCCATCGGATTCCTTTACTTCAAAGAGTGCGGCTGCGATGTTGTCGTTTTGGAAACCGGTCTCGGCGGCAGGCTTGACCCAACCAATGTAATAAAGGAACCGCTTCTCTCCGTCATCACGGGCATTTCCCTTGACCACATGTCTGTTTTGGGAGATACTATAGAAAAAATCGCGGCAGAAAAAGCCGGCATTATAAAACCGGGGTGTCCCGTTTTATACGGTGGACAGAATGCCGACGCCTTGTCCGTCATTCGGACGCATGCTGTCGAGCAGAAGTGCACTTTTCATACCGCAAACGAAATTCCGCTTCGCGTTGACCGCGAAGACCTCTTGGGTGTAACGGTCACTACGGATAAATATACAGGGATTCATGTTCCCCTGGCCGGTATCTATCAACCGCAGAACATACGGTGTGTCCTTGCCGCTTTGGAAATTCTGAAAAGCGAAGGTCTTGCTATTCCGGCGGACGCCGTGCGGCGCGGGCTCTCCGATGTGCGCTGGCCGGCGCGATTTGAAATTCTCTCCCGTCGTCCTCTTGTGATTTTCGACGGTGCGCACAATCCCGAAGGTGCCGGTGCCGCCGCGGACAGTCTTCGGACATATTTCCCTTCCCGGAAATTTGTATTCCTTGTCGGCGTCATGGCCGATAAAGAATACGGAAAAATGGCCGATATTCTTGCCCCTTTGGCCAACCGTGTTTTTACGGTTACGGCCGACAATCCCCGCGCATTGGCCGCAGAGAAACTTGCGGCGGAATTCGAGTGTCGCGGCGCTTCGGCCACGCCGTGTGCCAATATCGGCATCGCCGTGAAAGAAGCAAAAACATTGTCGAAAAAAACAAATTGCCCGCTGGTCTGTCTCGGGTCCCTGTACATGTACGGTCCCGTGTCGGACGAGTTCGGAAAATAAAATGCAAATGCGCGGCACAAAAAACGGAGGTTTGTATGCAAGGTCATCTGTCCGCCAAGGACTTTGAAAAACTGAAAAGACTGCGTCGCAGGTTTGACCTGAACTACCGCGTGACGCACATGTCCGGGGATTATCTGACAAACGCACCGGAAAAAATCAAAAAGGATATGGTAGACTGTATCACGGCGGATAACAACATCAGCACGTCCGACGCCGTCGCCGCCCTGCTGTCTCTCATGTTCGACCTGCATACCGATATTTCCGCCGAAGACCGGCAAATCGAACGCGACTATCTTTTCCCGTCCGTCCGGATTCTGTCACCGACGTCGTATTACTCCGACCCATATGTACAGAGTGTTAAAATTCCGGATAAAAAATTCGGCAGATGGGAATTCCGAAATAAAATTTACGCACCGTACCGTGCCATGATATGCGACGACATACAACCGGAAGCCGACTTTCGCGAAGTACCGCCTCTCGGATTTTTCACGGAACCGTTCCGCTTTCCGGCCGTTCTCGAAAATGACAACGAATGGATGACGCTTTCCCCTGTGGATATGGATACCTGTCAGGAGGCCATCCGACGGGCACGGGGACGCGTTGTCACGTTCGGTCTCGGCCTCGGGTATTTTGCTTTTATGGCCGCCCGGAAACCGGAGGTGGAGAGCGTTACGGTCGTAGAACGCAGTCCGGACGTGATTGCCCTGTTTCGGGAGGTGCTTCTCCCGCAGTTCCCGGAAAAAGGAAAAATCCGCATTGAGGAAGATGACGCCTTTGTATTTGCGGAAACAAAAATGCGGCCACTCGCCTTTGATTTTGCGTTTGTCGACACATGGCGCGACGCTTCCGACGGGTATCCCATGTACCGACGGATGAAACCTTTGGAAAGACTCTCACCGAACACGGAATTTTCCTATTGGATTGAAGGATTTCTGCTTTCCCGCATGCGAGCCCTTACGTTTGAGGATATATGGCGTACAGAATCCTGCATCAACGGTCGCAGCGATGATACGGACTATACTTTCGATATGCTCTGCGAATCTCTGACAAATGCGGCACTGCGAAAAAGCGCAGAAGAAAACAAACACCTGTCATAATTCATGAAAAAACGCATATAATGATAACGGAAGCCGACCGGCATGGATTTTTCATATTTTTTCCGAAAAGGTATTGACAATCGCCCGCAGACGTGCTATAATATGTAAGCATTCGGAAGATTGAAGTCGTTTATGCCGGAATGGCGGAATTGGCAGACGCCCGGGACTTAAAATCCTGTGAGAATTTACTCTCGTACCGGTTCGACCCCGGCTTCCGGCACCATCCCATCGCGGAGTGGAGCAGTTGGTAGCTCGTCGGGCTCAT
>CAKRWK010000045.1 GCA_934417455.1 uncultured Eubacteriales bacterium | reverse complement strand
ACACGCTGCATTTCGCGCTCTTTCTGCTTGTCATTACGTGGGGCATCGGTACCGTCGTGTTTTTTGTCGGTGCGGAGAGGCTGGGCGGCGTGCTGTATAACCGCCCCGTACTCAGCCATGCGCTGGCGGTCCTTGTCGGGCTGATTCCCAACTGCGCGGCCTCGGTGGCTCTGACGCAGTTTTACCTGGACGGTTTTATTACGGCCGGCACGTTGCTGTCCGGTCTGCTTCCCGGCGCGGGCGTGGGACTTCTTGTCCTTTGGAAAGTGAATCCGGGGAAAAAAGAGAATATGCTGATTCTTGCCGTCCTTGTACTTGTGGGCTTCGTCGTCGGTCTGCTTTCCGACGTGACGGGCTTTTCCGCCCTGCTCGGAACGCTTTGACAGGCAAGGACAAATAATTGATACAACCTGCGGAATAATTGATACTTTTTTCTGTTGAAAAAAGACAAAAGATGTGATAGAATAAAGAAAAAAGCACGGCTCTGCCGTGCGAAAGGAATCTGTTTATGAAGAAGAATCTTGCGATTGTCGGTTACGGCGGGCAGGGCGCGTGGCACGCCGCGTGGGCAATGAAGAGCGATGTTGTCGCTCTTCGCGGCATTTTCGACATTGCCGAAAAAAGAGTCAACGCCGCGAAGGAAAACGGCATTCATACCTATGCGTCGTTGGATGAACTTCTGGCGGACGACGGGGTGGACATTGTCCTTTGCGCCACGCCGAACGATGTACATAAAGATATTGTCCTCCGTTCTCTGCGGGCGGGGAAAACAACGGTCTGCGAAAAGCCGGTGGCGCTTTCCGTCGCCGATTTCGATGAAATGACGGCCGCCGCCGAGAAAGCGGGCGTGCTGTTTACCGTTCATCAGAACCGTCGGTGGGATGTGGACTATCTTGCCGTGCGGCACCTGATTGAAACCGGTGAAATCGGAGACGTGCTGAACATCGAATCCCGCATCCACGGCTCCCGCGGCATTCCCTCGGACTGGCGTTGCCACAAACCGTACGGCGGCGGCATGATTCTCGACTGGGGCGTACATCTGATTGACCAGATGTTGCAACTGATTCCCGAAAAGGTGACCGATGTCTACTGCGAGACGACGAACATCACCACGGATGAGGTGGACGACGGATTCAATCTGCATCTGACCTTTGAGAGCGGCAAGCGCGCGACCGTCGAGGTCGGCACGTACAATTTCCTTGCGCTCCCCCGCTTTTATATGCAGTGCAAAAACGGCACGGCTTTGATTGAGGACTGGCAGAAGAACTGCCGTGTGGCGAAACTCAAAGCGTGGAACGAGAAGGAAGTCCTTCCCGTGCAGACGGCCGCCGGTATAACGAAAACCATGGCGCCGAGAGACGAACTCACCCTTGTTTTTTACGAGGTGCCGCGTCCCACGTCGGACGTGCATGACTTCTATCGCAATCTCACCGCCGCCATGGACGGCAAGGCCGACATTATTGTCAGACTGCCCGAGGTGCGCCGTGTGCTCTGCGTCATGGAAGCCGCCTTCCGCAGCGCCGAAAAGAAACAGACACAGAAAGTATATATTTGATAATAAAACTTTGCAAATATACGCAAAAATCGTTGCCGCAAATGTCTTGCGGCAACGATTTTTGCTTTTTTGCGACGGCTTTGATTCACAACTTTTTGTAATACGTAATGCTGTCCAGATGCTCGGAAAAACCGGCTTTGATGTAAGCCGCCCGTGCCGGCGCATGGGCGTCGTCGGTCCCCGTTGTTACCCGTACGGCGCGGGCGCCGCGGCGTTTCATTTCGGCAAAGGCAACTTCATACTGCCGCGTGCCGATGCCCCGTCCGGCATAGGCCGGGTCGACGGCGTTGTTCCCGAGCGTGGCAATTTCCCGCGTCGCATCCACGGCAAAGGAAATAAAACCGACCGGGCGACCGTCCGTTTCCGTCAGATACAGACACTCATTGCGGAAAGCATACCGGATTTGCGCCGCTTTGTCTTCATGCGGGTGGTAAAACATCGGAAACATATCTCCGAGCACCTCGGAAAAGCCTTGGTAAATCGTTTCCCATGCCCGGTCGGCAATGGCGTCGACGGCAGGGAGGTCGTCCTCCGTCGCCGGGCGGATGCGGAAGGTCATTCCGCCTTTTGTCCATGTCAGCAAATCATTCATCCGAATGACTCCTTTCTGTTTTGTATACAGGTGTGTAGGCTGTTTCGTTCCGAAAGCGTATCCAACCGAACCGCCCCGGCGACAGGGTTGCCTTTCCGAGCGTGACGGTCGGACACGGCTCGTCTTCCCAGAAGACGCCGCTTCCCGTCTGAATGCTGTACCGGAACGGCGCGGTGCCCCGGAACGGAAAGTCCCGAAGGTAAACGGAAACGAAAACGTATTCCGTTTGTCCGTCACGGGTCGATGTTACCGTCCACTTCGCAAGTTCCGCCGCGGCCGCCTCTTTCCGGGCATACGGCCAGTGCTCGCTCCATGCGCGGGAGGTGGCGACCCAACCGCCGTCGGTCTTTTCCAGCCGGACGGGCGGTGTGACAGAAAACAGCCGAAATTCCGGTTGCAGGATAAATGCGGTTTCATTTTCCGTCCGCAATTGCAGTGTGAGCCTTTCGCCGTCCTCCGCCATGCGGAAAGCGGTGTCGCTGCCCCCCAGCGGTTCCCATGCCGCCTCCGAAATGTCCCCGTGTGCCATGCGGTAGGTATGGGTGGTGTCGTCCTCGCCGAGATAATAGGCAAGGGGCGGTTTCCCCTCGCTTATCCGCCGACGCACGACTTCAAATTCGCCGCTCAGTTCCGTGCGCAGAAAGTTTGCCCGTGCCCGGAGTTTTTCGGGAAAAAATTTATATCCTTCCGCTTCCGAGTGGTATCCGAGGCGGCCGTCCCGTTCGCAAAGAACCGCCATGCGTTCGGAGGCGGCGGCGTCCTCTCTTGCCAACCGTTGCAGTTTTTTTAACGTGCTGAGCGGTTCGCACGTACCGGTGCCGAGGCTGTCCCGCAGGCGGTAGAATTTTTCTATGCGCAGGGTACTCTCGCAGAGAAGAAGAAGGGCTTCGCCTACGGAACGCAAATCCATTGTCGGACGGCTGTCGGGCAGGGAAGAGAGGATGTGCATGGCCGCGCGGTAACGGCGGCGCATGCCGGTGAGTAATTTTATGACTTCCTCTGTCGTATGCCCTGTCAGTCTTGCGTCGCAAAGGCGGTCGCCGTCCGGCGGATCCGTCAGTTGCCATGACCGCGACGGCGGAAGATTTTTCGGCAGGAGCGAGAGTTTCCACACGACGCCGTCGTGCATGGGCGAATAGTAACTGTACATGATGTTGATGGGATACAGGCGGTATCCGCTCTCAAAGAGGCGGAGTGCCCGCAGGACGTCGGGCGCCACGCTCTTTCCGAACGTCAGGGCACAAAGACGGAGCAAAAAGTCGTCCTTATGTCCGAAGTCGGCCGCAAAGGCCAACTCTCCGACGGCTTTGCTCATGAAGCAGGGGTAATTCCCGAAATACCAGCATTCCACGATTCCTTCGACACCGAGCGCGTGCGCCGCCTTCACTTTGTCGAACACATTTCCCGGCACGGGGACGTACGGCACGGTTGCCACTTCATGGGAACAGCAAATCTGCATTTTTGCCCAAAGTTTTTTGCGGTGGGCGGCCGCGTCTGTCGCCGCCGTGCGGAACATCTCCGACGGCCCGATATAGGCAAGCCAGTAGTCCATGGCCTGCCGCTTTTTCCCGAGTTGTTCGGGAAAACCGCGATCCTCGAAATTGTACATCAGCTCGACGTCCGACGGCGCGTTTGCAATATAGTCCCCGATGTCTCCGTCCGGCCACTTGCGGTGTCCGTATGTCCAACTGATCAATTTCGCATCCGGTCTGACGCGGCGTATGCCGGCACGGAGCAGTTCCACGCTGTCCGCCAACACCTCTCCCCGTTTCATCCGACGGCATACCGGACAGCGGCTTTCCGGAATGGACGCGCAGGAGGTAATGCGTTCTCCGTCGGGAATGTCCATGAGCCCCGCAAGACCCGGACAGAGAGAAAACAGTTTCTCCGTGGCTTCCTCGCAATAGGCCCTGACTTTCGGATTGTGCGGGCACATGGTGGCAAAATTCTCAAAACGCTGCCCGATCATATCCGTATGGTTGTCTATGAGGTCCGGCCAGAGCATGGGCTCGATGGCAAAAATGTAAACTTTAATACCGTATTTCTGGCATTTTTCAATAATTCTGTTCAGTTTTTCAATGCGTTTTTCGTATCCACGGCCGTGCTCCGGAATAAAGGAAGACGGCACCAGTTGGCGGAAAGAGGAATATATCCAGAGTCCGTTTGTCCCGTCGTGCATGAGACGGTTCAGATATTCGTCCGGGTAGTAATCCGTATCGTCCGAGAGTTCGTCGCCGTTTTTCGGCGGGCGGTTGGTCGGGCTGAAATACCCGCGGGTGATTCTGTGGCGGAGCCAAGGTTTTCGTTTTGTCGTTCCGCGGGGAAGGAAAGCCCCTTCCGCCGCCGTGATTTCGTCCTCGAGAAACACAAGTCCCCGGCGGAATCCGTCGGCGTCCGCGGCGCGGATAACACATTCCTCTTCCGTGACCGTCACGGAAAATACCTCGCGGCCTTCGGTGACGCAGGGCAAAAGGCGGACGGGATACCGTTCTCCGTCTATAGGGCAGACCCGCAGGAACGCGCGGAAGTCCTCCGCGGTGGTGGCCGGGTACATGTCGGCGGGCAGGGCGTCCGGCACGAGATAGGCGCCCGCAACGGACACTTCGTTTTCCGTTGCCTCTCTTTCGGTAAAGTGCGGCGCGTGCGCGTGAAGGGGTTCTTTCAGGTTTTTTACGAACGTCATGGGCGGTTGGCGGTCGTAGTATTCGTCTGTCGGATGTTTTCGTTTCATGGAACCTCCGCTGGGATGAAAGTCTGTGTTTGTACGGCCAGTATAGCAAACAGAAAGAAGGTTGTCAACGGTTTTTCGGTCTTTTTTCGGAAAAATATTTTGGCCGGAAAAGGAAAAACCGCCAAGGAGTGTATATCCTTGACGGTCGGTGTGTTTTTTGAAATTTACAGGTCGGCGTCGCGCCCTTCCAAGGCGGCCAGCGCCACGCGGAAGGCCTTGGCGGCGGTCATGCGCGCCTCTTCGTCGTCTCCCTGCATGAGCGGCAGGAGTTTGCGGTAAACCTCGCCCTCCGTTGTCATTTCGCGGGCGAAGTGCTCCGTCCCGAGCGTGGGCAGGGTTTTGTCCTCAATGTCGAAGTAGTAGAGCCCGAAGGCCTCACTGCGCAAGGCTTTCGGAATCATAAATTCGGGTCTGACACGACCGACGAGTTCCACCCGCAGAGCGGTTTCCACGCCGTATTTTTTGTCGCTGATCAGTCGGCTGATGCGATTGATGATTTCGTTGGCGGAGTCAACCCCCGTGATGTCGATTTCCGCATTGACGAATTTTATCTTTCCGAAAGACAGCCGTTTGACGTCGATGGACAGATTGTCGTTTTTATGGTCGATGACGATGAGATTGGCTCCGCCGATGCCGGTGTCCTCAAAGCCCGTGCATTCCGGCGCGCCGCAGTAACTGTAGATGGAATCGTCGAGACGGACAAAGTCTCCGGCCCTGTGGCGAGAGCCGAGCGCATAATAATCCGCGCCGAACTTGCGCAGGTCGGTTTCGGATATGGGGCAGGAGGTCGAGTCCACGGCACCGTCCAGATCCGCATAGGCACAGACCAGATTGATTCTCGACGGGTCGTCTACCTGACGGCCGTAGAGCGGGCTCTCCGTCATGCTGTCGTGCAGAAATGCCCAACCGTACACGGTGACATTGTAGTCGTCAAAGTCAAACCGCGACAGTTTATCCGCCGAAAAGACGTAACAGTTGGACGGCAGGCGGCCGGACGTGTAAATGGGATTGTCGAGATATGGGTCGTTTTTTCCGGGCGCGATAATGAAAACGGTATCGGGACATCCGCGGAACTCGCGAATCAGCATTTCGGCCGTACCGTTGGTGACGTATTGCATGTCGAACAGGTCGCCGCTGATGAGAACCACCTGAATGCCGCGGTCACGGACGTACTGCATGATGCGCATGAACGTGGTGCGGAGTTCGCGGCGGCGTTCTTCGCTCTTTTCCGGCGAAAGCCCGGCAAACGGGGCTTCCAGATGAATGTCACTGCAGTGCAGAAAACGCAGATGCGTGCCGGCGGGCTTTTCGGTATCGGGCATAGGATTATCCTCCTTTTGCGTGTGGAATCGGCGTCGGGCGCCGTCTCTTTATTTTCCTTAGTATAACATAGTTTTTTGCTTTTTGCAATACCGGAACAAAAAAATGCGACGACCCGGGAGCCGCCGCACTTTTTTACTTTGTCTGCATGTTGTGGAGATCCTCAATGGTGCCCGTGCTGGTATGTGCGATGGGTTTCCATTTGACGCGACCGAAGAGGGAACAGAACGCGACGGGGACATAGGTGAACATGAACAGCGGGAAGGTGAACATGTAGAGAATCTTGCGTCCGTTTGTCGTGCGCAGGCGCTTCCATTCCGTCAGGGTAATCAGCGCACTGAAACAGAAGAGCATGAGATAGAGGCCGACGGTCATGGACCCGACGGTAATCAGGGACTCGATGCCGTTGCCGTGAATGAAATCCACAATGACATTGGCAATATTGACGAATACGGCCAGAATGGAGAGGATAAAGGCCGGTGCCACGCTCATGGTGAAGTCATAGCAGGTCAGGCCGTTCTTTGAGAAGATGCCGGCGATGAGACCTTTCCAGTATTTTCCGAACACCTGCAGGCCGCCACGCGCCCAGCGGATTCGCTGAAACCACGATTGCGAAAATTTAATGGGCTGTTCGTCGAAGAATTCGGCGTCCGCCGCATAGCCGACGTTGTGACCCCGCAGGGCGTTGGCCACCATGAATTCCGTATCTTCCGTCAGGCAGTGATACGGCCAACCGCCGTTTTCTTCTTTGATTTTGTCGGAGAAGAGAAATCCGGTGCCGGCCAGCACGGCGCTTGAACCGAGCGCCATGCGCGCGCCGTTCATGAAACGCGCCTCGCGGATGAACCACATGCCCGAACCGGCGCTGACCCAACTGTCGCCGTAATTTTTTGAATTGCGGTAACTGGTGATGATTTCGTATCCGTCGGAATAGGTTTTGTTGATTTCCGTCAGAAAGTTCGTTTCGGCAAGATTGTCGGCGTCGAATACGACAAATGCGTCAAACGCGTGTTTGCCGTAGTCCTCGTCCAGTTTTCCGAGCAGATAATTCAGCGCATACCCTTTTCCCGTTTGCTGTGTGTTATGCCGGGTATACACAACGGCGCCCGCGGCCGCGGCGATTTCCACCGTCCGGTCGGTACAGTTGTCCGCCACGACAAAAATGCGGTAGCGGTCCTTCGGATAATCCTGCTTGTTCAGACTCTGCAGAAGATTGCCGATGACGGCTTCTTCGTTATGCGCGGAGATGAGAACGGCAAGGTTGTGTATCACGGTTTCTTTGTGCGGCCGTTTTTTGGCAAAAAGCGCGATGGGTATATACATAAATTGCTAGAGATCACAAAGGACAAAGAGAAGACTGATAACAATGATTATGAATGTAAGTATCTGCATAGACTACCTCTGATTTTCGGTGGGGCGCGACGGCACCGTCCCTTTCGGAGAAAG
>CAKRWK010000044.1 GCA_934417455.1 uncultured Eubacteriales bacterium | reverse complement strand
ACAGCGTTCTATATGCGCAATGACGGGTGTAATGCCGAAACGGTCAGACAGGGTTGCCACCTCTTCGGTTTCCCTCTCCGAAAAGCGCGATTCGGGCATTTCGAGAAGCAGATAGTGCGTACCGGCCACGCAAAGTGCCGAAAGGTCATGCCACGAAGAAAAGCCGGGAAGATAAGCCACTTCCGCACCGACAAACAAAAGCGGGTGCGTCTCTCTGTCATAGACGGAAAGAAGCGTTTGTATGCTTTCTTTTCTGCGGGAAAGAAACGAAGTCGGCGACTCGTCCGTCGCGTAAAAATGCGGCGTGGCGACAACGCGGCGGATATGTCCGGCGGCCATGCAGTCAAGCATGTCACGCGTCACGGACGCATCTGCGGCACCGTCATCCATACCGGGAAGGATATGCGAATGCACGTCCGCTACGGCTGTCAGAAGCGGAGCGGACGGTTCGGCGTGTCTCATGTGCGCTGTTTTTTCGCGTCTTCCACGCCCTGCTGATAGCCGTCATGGAACCCGCCGTAGTAAATGAAATTGCGGGATTTTTTGGTTTCGTCCGCCATCGGCAGAGGTTCCACGGGATGCGTGGGAACAAAGTCCTGCTTTTCGGCAACGGGAATTTCTCCGTCGATCAGGATTTCCGAATGAAGAATCCACTTGCCTTCTCTCTCCTCGGCAAACGATGGGATCAGTTCCACAAGAATCGGTTTTTCTTCTTCCGGTTCGGCAGGCAATGCGGGAGCGGGCTCCTCGGCCGGAGCTTCCTCAGCCGTTTCTTCTGCCGCAGGCGCCTCGGGGACTTCTTCCGCCGCGGGTTCTTCGGTTACTTCTTCCTCTTTCTCCTCGACCGTTGTCTCTTCAGAGAGCGCGTGCTTCTTTGCACGTCCGAGGAAAACACAGCGCAAAACGACAATGACAACCAGAAGTACGACCAAAGCCGGCAGTGCCCATATGAGGTACGGATGCTCTTCCAGCATCTGCGCGTCAACGCCGGCCGCAGAGGCCGGAAGCGTAAAGAGAAGGGCCGCCGTCACGGTTAAGAGCACAGCATACAGTTTTTTCATGATTCTGTTCCGCCTTTACAATTTTATTTTTTGGAAGCGGCCAGAGGGCTCGCTCCGTAAGTGAATCCGACAAGCGGTGCGCCGACCGCACGGAGTTCTTCCGTCACGCGGCGGTATGTCCGCCGTCCCACCCGTCGCCCGGCAACGGACAGCACCAAAGCTTCCGCGACGGAAGCCGACGTCTGCGAAAGAAAATCGGCATCGGGAAGTTCTGCAATGATACAGTCATAAGAAGCAAGAAGATTTCTCTCCTCGCGGCGGTACGCCGCAAGAGAAAGAATGCCCTCCGGGGTCTCGGGGCATATGTCGGCGAGAAAAATATCCGCCTCGCCTTCGCCCACATGAAGAAGCCGTCCCGACGTCGGAGACACGGCCACGTGGGAGGACAAAAGCAATGTACGCCGGCCGGCACCCGCCATCGCCGCCGCAAGGCGTTCGGCAACCACTCTTGCCGACATACCGCGACCGACGGAAGACACGCCGATAAGTTTTGCTCCTCCCGTCAGGACCCCGATATTCGCCGCCAGCAGACGGTATCCGCCGGCATCCTCCCCCTCCACCTCGGCCAGAAGAGGCAGGTCGGGACAAAGTTCGCGATATCCGGCTGCCGAGGTCGGCGCGATGTCCGCATATTTGCCGACAACGGCCACCGCGGCAAGAGTCAGCAGTCCGGCCGCAAATGACAGAAAAAGAATCTGTCCGATATTCCGCTTTTCTGTTCGCACGGCCTCGTCGGCCGAGCGCGGATATTCCATGACTTTGACCGGTGAATCACGGAAAGAGTAAACATCTTTTAACTGTTCGGGAAATTCCCGACATATCATCTCGGCCATCTGCGTCGCGCGCACGGGGTCGCTGTCGCGGACGGTCACATAAAAGACCACGGTGTCGTTGACGGAACCGCAGGAAATTTTATTTCTCAGTTCGGTGTACGTCATATCCGAGTACGTATCTCCGTAGGTCACCCTGAGTTTCTGCAGAATACCTTCCAGAACGACCTGTGTTTCCAGGATATTCGAGTAGGTATTGATAAGCACTTCCGGATTGGCCAGTTCCTGCAAATCAAGCGTCTGGCCATCCGTCCCTTCCGACGGAGTGAGCGTTCCTTTACTGGACAAAAGCCGTGCCGTTGCTGCGTAAGAAATCTCATTCGTCACCGTTTGGTAAACAAAGAGCAAGGTGGCAAGGAGAACGGAGACGGCAACGCATATCCACCAGAATCTGCGCAGAGCCAGTCGGGCACCGCCGACGTCGTTTGACTGCATACGAATCTCCCGTTGATATATTTTTATTTATCATACCACAAAATCTCTTTATTGTCAATAGTGAAAACGTCACATTTCAAAAAAGCGCGCACCCCGGAAGGAAGATTCCGGAGCGCGCTTTTCGGTTTGTTTCATCCGCCGAGATAAGCGCGGCGGATACTGTCGTCGGAGAGCAACTCTTCCCCTGTGCCGCTTTTCGCTATCCGCCCGATTTCGAGGACATACGCGCGATCGGCCACGGACAGTGCCTTCTTTGCGTTCTGCTCGACAAGCAGTACGGTGGTACCCTCGTCGTTGACGGCCTTTATCATGTCAAACACCGTGTTGACATACAGCGGGGAGAGCCCCATACTCGGTTCGTCAAGAAGCAGAAGTTTCGGGTGCGACATCAGAGCGCGGCTCATGGCCAGCATCTGCTGTTCGCCGCCGGACAACGTCCCCGCCACCTGCCCCCGTCTTTCTTTCAGAATGGGGAACCGGGTATACATTTTTTCCAAAGTTTCTTCGGTTTCCTTCTTGTCTTTTCTCGTATAGGCCCCGAGCGTCAGATTCTCCGCCACAGTGAGTTCCTGAAAAATGCGGCGGCCTTCCGGCACCTGCGCCATCCCCATAGGCACCAGTTTGTGTGCCGGGGTGTCCGTAATGTCACGCCCGTCGAACATCACGCGCCCCGCCACTTTCGGAATGAGACCCGAAAGCGCATGCATAACCGTCGTCTTTCCCGCGCCGTTGGCACCGATGAGGGCTACGATTTCCCCCTCGTTCACATAAAAATCCACCCCTTTGATGGCTTTGATGAGTCCGTAGGAGACTTCCAGTCCCGAAACGTCAAGTAATGCCATAAAAATTCCTCCTGTTATTCGCCGAGATAGGCACGCACGACGTCGGGGTGGCGAAGAACGTCCGAAACGTTCCCCTCGGCCAGCACCGTACCGAAATTCAGCACGGTCAGCCGGTCGCACACGCCGGTGACGAGGTTCATATCGTGTTCGATGAGAAGCACCGTCATGTCGAAATTATTGCGGATAAAGCGGATGTTTTCCATGAGTTCGGCCGTCTCCTGCGGGTTCATACCCGCGGCGGGCTCGTCAAGCAGGAGCAGTTTCGGACTCGTCGCCAAAGCGCGTGCGATTTCCAGTTTGCGCTGTTTGCCGTACGGAAGGTTGCAGGCAAGGTTGTTACGCTCATCCAGAAGACCGAAAATGGCAAGGAGTTCCTTCGCCTTGTTGCGCATGGCCTCTTCGTTGTCGAAATGGTGACCGACGCGGAAAATGCTCTCGAAAGGATTCGAGCGGAATTCGGGACGGTTATGCAGTCCCACAAGAACGTTGCGGATGACGCTCATGTTGTTGAACAGACGGATATTCTGAAACGTTCTCGCAATGCCCTTGCGGTTGATTTCGTCCTGACGGAGGCCGGAAAGATTTTCGCCGTTCAGGTAAAATGTCCCTTCCGTCGGCTGATACACGCCCGTCAGCATGTTGAATACCGTGGTCTTCCCTGCCCCGTTGGGGCCGATAAGACCGTAGATTTCGTTTTTCTCCACGGAAAGATTGACATTCTGAACGGCCTTCAGTCCGCCGAACGCAATGCCGAGGTTTTCCGTTTTCAGTACAATGTTTTTACTCATGGTCGTCCTCCTTCGGCATTTGCCCGTCGGGTTTGTCGAGTTGCGGTTTCACGTCAACGGACAGAAGTTCGTCCATGCGGATTTTGGTCGGAATGCGATCCCACGCCGCAGAATCGTCCGCCACGTCGCCCGTCTTTCTCTGAAAGATTCGACGGCGCAGGTTGGAAATGCTGAACCGCTCTCTCCATTTGTGCAGTGCGGGGGCGTTTCCGAAAATGACAACGACAATCAGAATCAGCGCGTAAATCAGATATTTCAGCGCGGCAAGGTCACCGGAGAGTTTGTTTGTCAGCGTCAAGTTCAGATAGGTGAGAAACGCGGCGGAAAGAATGGAGCCGTGGATACTGCCGATACCGCCGAGCACCACCATAACGAGAATTTCAACGGAATAGTTGTAAGTGAAGTTCGTGTATTTCACGGGCGATACGGCCGCGCCGTAAAGGACGCCGGCCACCCCGGCGAAGAACGCCGCAAGCGTGAAGGCGAAAAGTTTGTAATACGTGACGTTGATACCCATGGCGCGGGCGGCGATTTCGTTATCGCGGATGGCGGTAACGGCGCGGCCGTGCTTGGAACGGAGAAAGTTCTGCACGACGGCCATCATCAGAATGACGATGACGAAAGTGACAATAAAGAGGTTATACCCGTAAGGCGCGCGGTTGACAAGACCTGCGCCGCCACCGAAGACGGGCATGTTTTTCAGCAGGTTGCCGATGATTTCGTTGAACGCAAGGGTGACAATGGCGAGGTAGTCGCCTTTCAGGCGGAGCGCCGGCAGACCGACAAGGAATCCGAGCACCGCCGCCACGGCACCGCCGACCAGAACGGACAAAAGAAGGCGAAGAAGTGCGGACGGAATCACATCAATAAGGGTATTCGACAGAAAAGTACCGAGGTAGGCACCGGCGCACATGAAACCGGCATGCCCGAGGCTGAGTTCACCGAGAAACCCGACGACAACGTTCAGTGAAACGGCAAGGATAATGCTGTACCCTATCTGATTCAGCATCGTGGCCGTGGAACGTTTCATGACGCCGGCGGAAAACAGAACGGCAGAAAGAAGGAGAACGACAGCCAGCGCGATATACACCGCGTAGTGCTTCCACTTGAAGTTTTTCTTCACTTTCGCAAAATACGACATAACCTCTCCTCCTTACACTTTCTCTCTGCGACGTTTGCCGAGAAGACCGGTCGGTCTGACAAGCAGAATGAGAATCAGAAGTCCGAATTCAATGGATGTGGTATACGAGGACAGCGCGGGAACATTCAGGCAGACCGTTTCGATAACGCCGAGCAGAACGCCGCCTATCATGGCGCCGGGAATACTGCCGATACCGCCGATGACGGCCGCCGTAAAGGCTTTGATACCGGGCATGGAACCGAGCGTCGGTGTGACGCGCGGAATGTACATGAGGTAGAAAATGCCGGCAAAAGCGGCGAGGGCGGAACCAATAGCAAAGGTCAAGGCGATAATGCGGTTGACATTGACGCCCATCAGTTCGGCAGCGCCACGGTCCTCCGAGACGGCAAGCATGGCGTGACCGGTTCTCGTTTTGTTGACAAACAGGGTAAGTCCCGCCATAATGAGAACACACACACCGAGGGTGATAAGAGACGCGCCGCTGACCGTCGCGCCGAACACATGTACCGGCGGCAGGTTCCAGAGCACCACCGTGCGGGGTTTGGCACCGAATATCAGTTGTGCCGTGCTTTGCATCAGGTAACTGACGCCGATGGCCGTAATCAGAACGGCAAGCGGCGACGCACCGCGCAGGGGACGATAGGCTACCCTCTCGACCAGAATTCCGAGGAGTACGCATACAACAACGCTGACAAGGACGGCGACAAGCGGAAAGCCGCAGAGCGACAGCGTGGCAAACGCCGCGTATGCACCTACCATAATAACGTCGCCATGGGCAAAGTTCAGCATTTTGGCAATGCCGTAAACCATGGTGTACCCCAGTGCGATGAGCGCGTAAATACCACCGAGGCTGAGTCCGTCAATCAAGATACTCATGGAAATCTCCTTCGGAATGAATTTTATGAAAAAAGGCTGTCGCGGTGCACGAGTTCGTGCACCGTGACAGTGTTTTTTAGCACAAATGCAAAAGTTGATTTACCTTTTAATCTCTTTTATCTGCGGAGCCTTGGATGGAACGCCGTCGGCAGACCATGTCATTTTTCCGGTCGCTCCCGTCATGGAAAAGTCGGGAGAGGAAAGGACGGCGGTAATTTTCTTCGTCATTTCGTCGGCGGAAAGCGTGGCATCCGTAACCCCGGCGGTTTTGAGTGCCTCGTAGATGGCCATGACGGCGTCATATCCGTCGGCGGCAAACTGATCGGGCGTCTCGCCGTCGTACTTTGCTTTGTAGGCATCAACGAATTTCTTCACGGCGGCGTCGGTGCTGTCCGCGTCGAAAGGCGTGATGTACTTGATGGTGTTTTTGACATTGGACGCAAGCACGTCGGAGATACCGTCGAATCCGTCACTGCCGAAAAGCACGGCATCACAGCCCTTATCGGCGGCCTTGCTGGCAATCAGCGTCGCTTCACCGTAGTACATGGGAAGGAAGATAATGTCGCAGTCTTTCAGGGCGTCCACCTGTGTCGAAAAGTCCGTTTTGTTGTTGTTATCGAACTTGCGGGCGGTGAAGGACTGACCGAGTTCTGTCATTTTGGCCTCGAATGCGTCATAGATGCCTTTGCTGTATGTGTCGTCCGTGTTATAGATGGCGCCGACGTTCGTATACCCGCCTTTCACGATGTACTCCGCGGCAATCTCACCCTGCTGTGGATCACTGAAACAGATGCGATAGCCGTTCGGGCGACCTTCAATCACGGATGCGGCCGACGCGGAGGGCGTAATGAAGAACAGATTGTCTTTTACGGCTTTGCCGCCGAACGCCGCGCAGGAATCGGTGGTAACGGCACCGATGGAAACCTGCATGCCTTCATCCATCAGGACGTCGTAGTTGCTGGTGGCTTGTGTGGCGGTTGCCTGGTCGTCCAGCATGTTGAAGTAGAATTTAATGCCGCCGAGGCCGCCGCCCGCGTTGATTTCCTCAATGGCAAGCGCCGCTCCTTTCTGCACGGAAATACCGTAAGACGCCGCTTCTCCCGTCAGAGGTCCGGACGCACCGATATAAATCATCGTCTTTTCGTCGTATTTGTCCCCGCAGGAGACAAACGCGAACAGGCATACAACCGTCATGACAACCGCCAGAACAGCACAAAGACACTTGGTGAATGTTTTTCTCATGATTTTACCCTCTTTTTCTTTTTTATTTCTCCGCTTTTCCCGTTTTCACCGTCGCGCAGGAAACATGATCTGCCGTCGGGAAAAAGGTTTTCCCCGTCCCGATCGGACACCGTGGCCGACCGAGCCGGGGAGGCGGAAAGTTTTATGCCGTATATTATAAACGCTTTTTCTTCGTTTGTCAATAGGTATTTTTGAATTTTTAAAAATAAATTCCTTCAAAACTTCGTAAAAAGAAGCCGAAACCGAAAAAATACTGCCTGATTTGCGTTTGTTATATGCAATATGGACAAAAATGTATTAAAAATCCGGAAAAAGTTCTCCGAATTCACAATGCGTTTCTATGCATAAATATGTTATATTTTGTCCCTCAAAGTGCATTTTCCTGCCGCTTGGCAGGCCGTGCTTCTTAATACAGCGGAACAAAGCCCGCGGGCTTTGTCACGGACAGCATATGGA
>CAKRWK010000043.1 GCA_934417455.1 uncultured Eubacteriales bacterium | reverse complement strand
TTTATGCAATCTGACAGTCAACAAATTGGGAATCACCCGTTGATACCCAAAACTTATAAAACAGAAAAAGAGTGTGAAAACAGGCGGACTGTTTTCACACTCTTTTTCTGATCTTTTTCGTTTTTTTCCGACTTCGCGAAAAGAAGGCCGCTGTCATTGCCCATAAACGAAGCGGTCATGATGGCCGCCGCGCCGAATTTCTGACGTATGCCGTCAACAGCTTCGTCGCGTTTGCGTATTTTACCGCGATTTTGTACATCCGACATATCGTCAAACAACGTCATCTGTTCCCCGCTGTCCGCACCGACAAGGTCACTGACGCCGACGGTTATCATCCGTACGGGTGCGTCGCTTTTCCACATATCGGACAGAAGATTTTCCGCCACCGAAACAATCTCTCTCGTGATGTCCGTCGGAGGAGAAATCTTTTTCTGCTTTTGCACGGTGCGCAGAAAAGAGTCTTTGATTTTCAATGTAACCGTGGTGCATTTCATGTGCCCGGCGCGAAGTTTGGTTCCGATTTCTTCCGTCAGGTAAGCAATGCCCAAACGGCATTCCGCGCGCCCCGTCAGGTCGCGTGGAAACGTAAAACCGTTGCTGATACTTTTGGCTGCTTCCCTTATGGGAGAAACCGGCGAGTCGTCCTCGCCGCGTGCATAGGCGCCGAGCGCCTCGCCCGGTTTGCCGAGTCTGAGGTACAAAGCGTCCGCTTCTGTTTCGGCAAGGTCTCCTATTGTATAAACACCCATGCGACGAAGGGTTTCTTCCGTATGACGGCCGACAAACAAAAGTGCCGAAACCGGCAAAGGATATACTATCTGCCGAAAATTATCCCGTGAAATCACGGTAACAGCATCCGGTTTCTTATAATCGCTACCAAGTTTTGCAAAAACTTTGTTGAATGAAACTCCGACCGAAACCGTAATGCCGAGTTCCGTTTTCATCCGCTGCCGTATCTCCTGCGCAATCGTCTCGCCACCGCCGAACAGTTTGCGGCTGGCCGTCACGTCAAGCCAGGATTCGTCGATACCGAACGGTTCGACAAGATCCGTATAAAACGCATAAATCCGACCGGCCGCCCGGGAATACCGGACGTACTCGTCATAGTGCGGTGGGCAAAGGACAAGGGACGGGCACTTCCTCCGGGCGGATGCCACGGTTTCCGCAGTTACGATGCCGTATTTTTTGGCAAGTTCATTTTTGGCAAGGATAATACCGTGCCGTTCTTCCACGCTCCCGGCCACTGCCATCGGCACGGTCGCATAAGACGAGCATCGGGCAGTCTCCACCGATGCGAAAAAACTGTTGCAATCACAGTGCAGAATCACTCTGTCTTTACCTTCCGTACCGGACCCCTCCCTTCCCGTCCGTCTGTTTTGCGTCGGATAATCCGTTCAAATATCTTCTGTCTATGACTTGCGCGTCGGCGCTTCTCCGGCTTTCAGCGTGAACGTGAACTCACAACCGTCCGCTGTCGAATGCACGTCGATTTTCTCGCCGTGTGCTGCAACGATGGTCTGGCAAATATAAAGTCCGAGTCCGACACCGTTTTTGTCAAGCCCGCGGCTCTTGTCCGTCTTGTAGAACCGATCAAACACGAAAGGAATCTCCGTCTCCGGAATGGTCTGACCGTCGTCATAAACACGGAAACGGACTTTTTCGTTGTCGGTACGTTCGATCTTTATGCGGAAACGTCCGCCGGCTCTCGAAAATTTGATGGCGTTGTGGCAAAGGTTGTATATCACCTGATAAATGGCGTCCTTATCCGCTTTGACATACACGGCGTCGTCAGACAAAAATTCGACTTCCAGTTTTTTCTCTTCGATTTTCTGTTCAAACGAAATCAGGATGATACGGGCGCATTCTGCAATGTCAAAGTCGACAAACGTGAATTTCCGCTCGCCCGATTCAAGACGTGAAACATCAAGAATTTCCGAAACCAGTCTTGAGAGACGATGCACTTCCGACGAGATGACGTTCAGGTAGTAACCCTGCTTCTCCTGCGGAATGGCGCCGGAATTGATACCGTCGATAAAACCGGCAATGGTCGTCATCGGTGTGCGCAGGTCGTGAGAAATGTTGGCGAGGAAAGAATTTCGCATAACTTCCGTCTTTTCGAGCGCGTCCGCCATGTTGTTGAATGAACGGCCGAGTTCGGCGATTTCATCGTCACCGTAGATGCGGACACGGGTGGAAAAGTCCCCTTTTGCGTATGCTTTCGTCGTACCGGTGATTTCGCGTAACGGGCGCATCATCCGCTCCGTGACGAAGTAAACGGCAACGACGGTCGCCAACGTCACCCATACGGAACTTGTGAAAATGGCACCGCGCACCACGTTGACAAGCGTGTCTTCCGCCGCCATGGAGCGCAGAGCAATGACATATCCTATGACGTCCCCACCGTTGAAACGCACCGTCATGGCATACATGCGGCTTCTTTCCGGTACCACGCCGGAGAAAGAGCCTTCATAGCGAAGGCAGGTGCCTTCCCCGTAATTTCTATCGGTAAAGAGAGACATGTCAACCGAACCGAGTTTTCCGTAAATCTCCGGTTCGTCCCCCGGCGTCGTCCCGACGGTAGTCAAAAGAACCTTACCGGTTCCGTCACAAATCAGAATATCGAGTTGCGGATTCAGCGCCACCATCGGACCAATCACACGCGACGGGAACAGCGCCGTGACGTAGCGGCTCAGGTCTTCCACGCGATCCTGCTCTATCTGCGTGGAAATAACGGCGGCACTCTCTATCAGTGACGTATCTCTGTCCTCGGCGGAATACATGCGGATCATCGTCGAAAAAATCAGGGTGACGACGGAAAAACTGAGAATGATAATTATCATGAATGTCAACAGATACTTGACAAAAACGCTTTTCTTCATGTCATGAAAAACTCCGACAAAATGGTATTCTTCTCTTATTATACCTTCTTTCCTGCGGAATGTCAAACTATTTTTGAAAATGCAATTGACTATTTTTTATTTTTGTGTTAAAATAGGGCGGTTGATATTCGGAATACCGAATGAAAAAGGAGGACAGTCATGACTGTCACAAGATTTGCCCCCAGTCCGACGGGGTACATGCACATAGGTAATCTGCGCACGGCACTTTACTCTTACCTGATTGCAAAACATGACGGCGGAAAGTTTATTCTCCGCATTGAAGATACCGACCGGGAACGTTTTGTGGAAGGGGCGACGGACGTCATTAAATCCACACTGAAAATCACGGGGCTGACATACGATGAAGGCCCGGACGTCGGCGGCGAACACGGACCGTACGTTCAGAGCGAAAGAAAAGACATCTACCTCACATACGCGAGAAAACTGGTGGAACTCGGACATGCCTACTATTGCTTCTGTTCCAAGGAGCGTCTCGAAAAACTGCATGAAGAGGACGCCACGGGCGGATATGACAGGCACTGCCGCAACCTCCGTGCGGAAGAAGTGGAGAAAAACCTGAAAGCCGGACTTCCCTACGTCATCCGTCAGAAAATGCCGCTCACGGGGACAACCTCGTACGTCGATTCCGTCTTCGGCGAGATTTCCGTTTCCAACGAAGAACTGCAGGATCAGATTCTCATTAAGGCGGACGGATACCCGACGTATAACTTCTGTCATGTCATTGACGACCATCTGATGGGCGTGACACACGTTGTCCGCGGTTCGGAATACCTGACAAGCACGCCGAAATACGTACTTCTTTACGATGCGTTCGGCTGGGAGCGTCCCATATATGTTCATCTGCCGCTGATGATGGGACGCACCGCCGACGGTACGGTTTCCAAACTGTCGAAACGGCATGGATCCGTATCCTTTGCCGACCTGCTCGACGAGGGCTATCTTCCCACAGCCATCATCAATTACATTGCCCTTCTCGGCTGGTGCCCGAAGGACAGTGAAAAAGAATTTTTCACTCTGCCGGAACTGGCCGAGGCATTTACCATTGACGGTATTTCCAAGTCTCCCGCCATCTTTGACTACGAAAAACTCCTTTGGTTCAACGGCGAATATATCCGCAAGTTGCCCGACGAAAAATTTCTTCCGTATGCGGACAAGTTTCTGACGGCAAGTCTTCCGGTGACACTGAACAAAGGAAAAATGCTCTCCCTCTTAAAAACGCGGATACAGACATTTGCCGAACTGAACGAAAAATCCGCCTTCTTCCTTGCTCTGCCCGATTATGACAAGGAACTGTTTCTCAACAAGAAAAACAAGATTCAGGATTACGAAACAGTGGCGACTGTTCTCACTGCCGCAAAAGACACGCTGATCGCACAAAACGACTTCTCCAATGATGCGCTGTTCTCCGTACTCGGAGGGCTGACAGAAAAACTCGGCATGAAAACCGGCAGCATCATGTGGTGCCTGCGCATCGCCGTCTCCGGCCTTGCGGCCACACCGGGCGGTGCCACGGAAATTATGGAAGTTATCGGAAAAGACGAAACGCTCGCCCGGATAGACGCGGCGCTGGCACGTCTCTGAGAGCAAATATTACCGAGAGAGGAATATATCATGGCCAACAATATCTCACAAAGAATAAGAAACGGATATTCCGGGTTTTCAAAGGGACAGAAGAAAATTGCCTCCGCCGTTCTGAATGAATACGAAAAGGTCGCTTACATGACGGCAGCACGGCTCGGCACCATGGTCGGCGTATCCGAATCCACCGTTGTCCGCTTTGCCAACGAACTCGGTTACGAAGGCTATACGGACTTCCAGTATGCCGTGCAGGAACTTGTACGCAGCAAACTGACGCCCAACCAACGTATTGAAATCACAAAACAGCGTTTCGGCCGTAAGGACATCCTCGAAAGCGTGATGGAAGCGGACATGGCAAAAATCCGTTACACGCTGGAAACCGTGGACAGAAACGCGTTCGACAAAACCATTGATGCCATTATCAAGGCACGCACGGTTTACATTCTCGGTGCCCGCTCCGCGCTGGCACTCGCCTACTTCCTGCAACACAACCTTTCCATGATTATGGATAACATACGCCTCATTCAGCCGATGTCCACGGGCGAGGTGTTCGAACAACTCTACAGCGTCGGCGAAGAGGATGTCGTTATCGCATTTTCCTTCCCCCGCTATTCAACGAAAATGATTCGTGCGGTGCAGTATGCAAAGACCAAAAATGCCACCATTGTCATCGTGACGGATTCCGTCGCGTCTCCGTTGGCGGAACATGCGACCTATCTTCTCGCCGCGCAGTCCGATATGGTTTCTTTTGCCGATTCCTATGTGGCACCGCTCAGTATTGTCAACGCTATCATTGCCGGCATTGCCGACCGCAAACAAAATGCCATTGAAGACCGCTTCAACCGTCTGGAAAAGATATGGAGCGACTTTGACATTTACGCCAAACGATGACGGAATACGGACGAATTGCCGTTATCGGCGGAGGTCCGGCCGGAATGATGGCCGCCGGCACCGCCGCCGTATGCGGTGCCTCGGTAACGTTGTTCGACCATGCGGGCAGACTCGGCAAAAAACTCGCTATCACCGGCAAAGGCCGTTGCAACGTTACCAACGCATGCGCGCTTGCCGAATTCCTCGACAATGTGCCGAGAAATCCGCGGTTTCTCTTTGCCGCCTTACACGCCTTTTCTCCCGACGACACGGTGGAGTTTTTCACTTCCCGCGGCGTACCCCTGAAAATGGAAAGAGGCCGGCGCGTATTTCCCGAAAGCGACCGTGCCGCCGACATCGTCCGCGCCATGCGCGATTACGCTGCGGCCGCCGAAATACGTTTTGAAAACGTACATTCCATAGAGAAAAAAGACGGCAGTTTCTGTGTGACAACAGACACCGCCCGCATGTTTGACGCCGTTATTCTGTCAACGGGCGGCCGTTCCTACCCGCTTACCGGGTCCGACGGATCGGGTTATCGATTGGCTCGGAAACTCGGGCACACCGTAACACCGCTCTCTCCTTCGCTTGTTCCGCTGGACAGTTCTTCGGACATCTGCGAAAAACTGCAGGGCGTTTCCCTGCGCAACATTCGTCTGCGTGTTTTCCGCAACGACGGAAAGTGCCTGTATGAGGACTTCGGGGAGATGATGTTCACGCATTTCGGTGTAACAGGGCCCACCGTTCTGTCCGCTTCCGCGCATTTGCGCGAAGAAGACATAGCCTCCCTGCGGCTGTCCGTTGACCTGAAACCGGCGCTGGACGAAGCCACGCTCGACAGACGGCTTTTGTCCGACTTTACCGAACGTGCAAACAAAGATTTTCTGCACGCCATGGACGCGCTTCTGCCGCAGAAAATGACGGCACCGTTCATTGAACGTACGGGAATTGACCCGCACAGAAAAACGAACACGGTAACAAAGGAAGAACGCCGGCGTATTCTTTCACTTCTCAAAGACTTTTCCGTTCCGCTCTCCGGGTTCCGCCCGATAGAGGAAGCCATTGTGACGGCAGGCGGAGTCGACGTGAAGGAAGTTTCCCCGAAGGACATGCAGTCAAAACGCATCCCCGGTCTTTTCTTTGCCGGAGAGATATTGGACGTTGACGCATATACCGGCGGTTACAATTTGCAAATCGCCTTTTCAACCGGGCATCTTGCCGGTAAAAGCGCGGCAGAATATGTTACGAAAGGAAATAGTACAACATGATACGAATTGCCGTTGACGGGCCGGGCGGCGCCGGAAAATCCAGCGTCGCAAGGCTTGTTGCCGAAAAACTCAACATTATATATGTGGACACAGGTGCCCTTTACCGCGCCATCGGTCTTTACATGCTTCTTACCGGTATCAACCCGAAAGACGCAAAAAACGTTATTGCCGCACTCGGAAAAATCCGTCTTCGTCTCTCCTTCAACGGACGGCAGACGGTTCTTCTTTGCGGAGAGGATGTGAGTGACAAAATCCGCACGCCGGAAATTTCCATGGCGGCGTCGGACGTCAGCGCCATTCCCGAAGTGCGCACCTTTCTTTTGCGCACCCAGCGAGTCATCGCAAAGAAAAACAGCGTCATTATGGACGGGCGGGACATCGGCACGGTCATCCTGCCGAATGCCGACTTGAAAATTTTCCTGACGGCTACGCCAGAGGCGCGCGCCGAACGGCGTTTCAAGGAACTGACGGCCAAAGGTACCGTAACCACTCCCGAGGCCGTTCTTGCCGACATGCAGACGAGAGACAGAAACGATTCCACCCGCGCGGTGGCCCCCTGCGTTCCGGCGGAGGATGCGCTGACAATTGATAACTCCCATATGACGCTGGAGGAAACCGCCGCGGCCATTCTTCACCTCCTCGATGTGAAGATGAGCATTAAAAAGTCGCGCGGGCTTTACCGGTTCGGCCGCGCTTTGGTGGCACCGTTTGTCCGTTTTTTCAATCGCGTACACGTCACGGGACTTGAAAATGTCCCCAAAACCGGCGGACTTGTTCTTTGCTGCAACCATATCGCGGTACGCGATGTGTTCCTTCTCGGCTGTGTTGCCAAAAGGCAACTCCGCTTTATTGCGAAAAAAGAGCTCTTTGCCATTCCGTTTGTCGGCTCTTTTATAAAAAAAGTCGGAGCCATCAAAGTTGCTCGTGACGGGAAAGATTCCGGCGCCATCCGGGCGGCCGTTGACCTTGCCAGGTGCGGCGAAGTCATCACCATTTTCCCGCAGGGACACCGCTACCCCGGCATTTCTCCGGCGGAAACGTCCCCGAAAAACGGCGCCGCATTGATTGCCTACCATGCCGGTTGCGGGGCGTTGCCCGTCTGCATCAAAACCAAAAACGT
>CAKRWK010000042.1 GCA_934417455.1 uncultured Eubacteriales bacterium | reverse complement strand
TCCTACACCTCTCAGATGGTTCGCACCATCAAGTATTTCGCCGAACTGTAATACAGAACGACAAAAAAACGCGTGCATCCGAATTTTCGGATGCACGCGTTTTTGTGTTCTCTTTATTTCCTCAAAACGATAAGCCCGCCGACGGAAACGGGGAGCGACGAGAGGCCGTCGAATGTCCATATTTCGTCCCCGACAACCGTGCCGGTGCAGTCATATACGGTACAAGCGTATCTTCCGTGAAGTTCAAGTATGATACGGTCACTCATGCAGGCGTTGGCAATGTACACGGTGTCCTTTTTTGGGGGGTGAATGCAGACCTCCGGTGCGTAGACCGCCACGGCGCAGGCATCGTCGGTTGTCGACATGGCCCATGTGTACATGTCTTCCGGTTGATATACGGAAATATGACCTTCCTGCAAAAGGTGTCTGTGCGACTGCATGAAATGCAGATAGAATTTCACCATCCGGTACTGTCTTTCGGACAGTGTATCGATTTTCTGCGAAAACTGCAGAGTACCGAAAAAGGCACTCAGCACCTGCAGAGCCGCGGTTTCCGCTTTTTCGTCCGGATGCCACGTCAGCATGTCGGAATGTACGGCGGATTTTCCCATGAGAAGACGAAGGTCGAGCACGCCGATGCGGTTGGACATACCGTCGTTCGGGCAGTCCGCCACGCGGAACATGTTTCCGTACTTGCGCATCATGGGTCCGATGTAATTCTGACGGAATTCAATCAGAATATCCGGCTTGACGGAACGGAGCCCGTCCGCAACATTCAGCATCAGGCGGTCGACGGCTTCGGAAAGTTCCGGAATGTCCATCCGCTCGTTGCAGGGCGGATTGTCGGCCCGGTATTTCCACTGGTCGATAAAGTCGAGTTTTACGCCGTCAAGGTCCCATTCTTTTACCGCATGGACGAAATTTCCGGCAATGAATTCACGCACTTCCTTGTATCGCGGGTCAAGCACCAGTATGCGCATGTGCTCTTGTTTATACAGGACCATATCGGCAAACCGCTCGGCCACATCGGAGTCCATGCCGATAAAAGAGGTGCTGAACCAGAGAATGTATTTCATGCCGATGTCGTGCACGGCTTTGACATGCGCCCGCATGTCGGGAAATTTTTCCTTGTCCGGCAGCCAAACCCCGGCACGGCCGTATCCGTGCTCGTCTTTTCTGAGGCACCATCCGTCGTCCACAATGCAGACGTCAAATCCGAGTTGCTTTGCCTTTTTGCATTCTTCTTCCACCGCGGCGGCCGAAACGTCCTGATGAAAAGAATACCAAAAAGAGTAAACGGGTTCCTTCGCGTCTGCCGGGACATAAGCGGGACGCATCAGGCAGTCGTCGGCCCACCAGTCGGCCACGGCGGCGACAACATCGCCGATCGGCAGACGACGGCGGTCGATGCGTACGGCAATGTCCGTTTCCGATGCACCGGTAAACTGCTTCACGGGAAGCGTGAACATGCACCGCAGTTTTCCGTCGTATTCATGCGCACCGCTTCTGAAACGAACGTGTTTCGAGCATTCGTCTAGAGCCCACGTGTACACATTTTCCGACCTCCCGTTATAAAAAACGGAGAGCGGTGCCGAATAAGAAGTCATGGAATCGCGCGGTGCGTACCAGTCGGGGGTGATGGCACGGAACATGCGGGCATCCGGATAGAATGCGTACAGCATGTCGTTCATCGGCTCTTCAAAACGAAAGGTAAAAGCGGAATCCTCCGTCAGTCCGTCCGTTTTCCATCCGAGATGAAACCGATATACCGAAACGCCGTCTGTTTCCGTCTTTTCCGAAAGACGGCAGGAGAAACCGTCACTGTATTCCACGGTGAATATGTCTTTCTGAATTTTCATGATAAACCGCCTTATATGTTTTCTTTCATTGTAACGCGTCACGGGCGCTTTGTACATGGGAAAATGCAGGAAAAACTTGTCTTTTTGTTGTTTTTACGAACCGCATTCCACGGCAATTTCGTTGAATATGTGAAGAACGTCGCCTACTTTGGTTTTCTTTTTTTCTTCTCCGGAACGGTCGAGGACAATGCGTCCTTCATGAAGCATCAGCATACGGGTTCCGTATTCCACCGCGTATCGCAGGTTATGTGTCACCATCAGTGCGGTCAGATTGGCTTCTTTGACAATGCGATCGGTCAGTTCCATAATGACATCCGCCGTTTTCGGGTCGAGTGCCGCGGTGTGCTCGTCAAGAATCAGAAAACGCAGCGGCGTCATGGCAGCCATCAGGAGCGTCAGCGCCTGTCGCTGTCCGCCGGAGAGTGCCCCGACGGGAACTTCCGTTTTATCTTCCAGTCCGAGGCCGAGCGTTGCGAGTTTTTCCCGGTAAAAGGCGGTGCGCGCGGTATTGACACCGCGGCCGAGGCCAAATTTCCGTCCCTTTTTATCGGCCAAGGCCATGTTTTCCATGACGGTGAGTGTCGCACAACTGCCGAAGGCGGGATTCTGATAAACGCGGCCGATATTCCGGTACCGTTTGTATTCGGGCAGTGTTGTTACGTCGGTACCGTCTATACGGATTTTTCCGCTTTGCGGCAAAACGGAACCGCAGAGCAGGTTCAGCAGCGTTGTTTTTCCGCTTCCGTTGGAGCCGACAACGGAAACGAACTCGCCGTCGGGGACGGTCAGCGAAAAATCGCGGAAGACGGCGTTTGCCGTTACGTCGCCGACGTTGTATATTTTTGTAATAGTTTCGATTTCAATCATGCCGCAAATTTTCCTTTTTCGATTTTTTCCGCATGTCCGACAGATGTTCTTTGTCGCCGAGAACCAGCGCGGCGACAAAAATGGTTGCCATCAGCAGTTTGTTGTACGCCGTCGGCACGCCGAGACGGTTGACGACCGTCAGAGCCGTTTGATAAAGCACCGCGCCGAGAATGACTTTTCCCGTCGGACGAAGGAACCGCACGTTCCGGAACAGCGACAGACCGATGATGAGGGAGGCGAGCCCGATGACCACCGTGCCGACGCCCATGCTTTGGTTTACGTTGTTCGTGATGTTCGTATACAGCGCGCCCGATACCGCGGCGTATCCGTTGCCGATGGCAAGACCGAGAATTTTGTTGTTTCCGGCGTCTTTCGAGAGCGTTGTCACGAAGCGGTCGTTATCTCCCGTCGCGCGCAAGAGCAGGCCGCGTTCCGTTTTCAGAAAGACGTCGAGAAGATATTTGCAGAGCAGGGCAACAAAAAGAAACAGCAGAACATCGCGCAGACCGATGCCGCCGACTTTGGCGGGAATCAGGGAAAAGGGAAAAACGTTCCGTAGCGTGGCAGCGCCGCGGCCGAATCCGATGGTGGAGGCAGCCTCTCCGCGAAAGTCGCCGGATGTGCCGGCCGAGGTGGCAATCAGGTTGACGGTTATCAGTGCCGTAGAGACGAGAATGCCGCACAAAAGGGGACGAATGTGCAATCTGACGTGGAGGATTCCGCTGACGGCACCGAAAGCGGCACCGACAAGAAAGGCGGCAAGAAGCGCGAGCCAACCGTTGATGCCGAGGGTAACGAGAAGACCGTATGTGACGGCGCCGGAAAGAAACGTTCCTTCCACGGTCAGGTCGGGAAAGTCAAGAAGCGTGTAGGTGACATAATATCCCATAGCAAGGACGGAAAAAACAAGTCCCGTCTTGAGAAACACCTCCGTTGTTCCGAGAATCACAGGCATGGGCGGTTCTCCTTTCTCAATCTTCCGATGTAACGGTGCGGACGTCTCCGTACCCGGCCGGCAGGGTATATCCGTATTTTTTCATCACACCGGTGTTGACGACGGGCGTCGCATCCGTGATTTTTCTTACGGGCATGGTTGTTGCATCCGCGCCGCGCAGTATGTCGGCCGCCATTTCCCCCGTCACGCGGCCGAGCGAAATGTAGTCAATGGAGACGGAAGCGAGACACCCGTTTTTCACCTGTTCTTCCTCCGAACCGTAAACGGGAATGCCGTACCGTTCGGCGGCGTCAAGCACCACGGCAAGATTGTTCACTACATTGTTGTCGGTAAAGTTGTTGATACAGTCTGCCCGCGATGCCACGGATTCTGCGGCGGCGGGGACATCTGCCGCGCTCTGCACAGGCGCGGCTATGACTTCTATTCCGGCATTTTTGCATATCTCACGGAAGTTTTTCAGGTTGGTAAGGGAATTTCCCTCCGATGAAGTATAGATAACGCCGATGGATTTTACATCGGGCTGAAAAGCGCGGATAAGGTTCAGTTGCGCCTTCAGATCGAGTACGTCACAGGTACCCGTACAAAGGTCGCCCGGCTTTTCGAGACTTTTTGTGAGTTTTTCTCCGACGGGATCGGACACGGCGCAGAATACGACGGGAATGTCCGTGTTTTCCGCGGCAGCATAGGCGCAGGCGGCGGCCGGGGTGGCAATGGCAATTATCAGGTCGCATCCGGAAGCGACCATATTCTGCGCATAGTTTGTGCAATCGGTATAGGCGGCGTTGTCCGAGCCGACCTGATAGTCGATGTCGTAGCGAATGCCGGAGGCGTCGAGCGCCGCGCGGATACCGCTGTAACAATTGTCAAGAGACGGATGGCGCATGTACTGAAGGACACCGATGCGGACGGATTCTCCGTCGGCAATACGTTCGGCCGTCGTCTTTTTCGGTGCGCAGGACAAGAGCGTGACGGAAAAGAGAAGCAGAAATGCGAAAAGGGACAGCAAAGACAGAATTTTTGTTTTTTTCATGAGTGGATTTCCTTCCTTTTTTGTTTGATTTTTTATGCGGAAAACAAAAAGCCCCGGATGCAGTCTGTTTTCTGCATCCGGGACGAAAATACAAAAAATACTTCCGCGGTACCACCCGGTTTGACACACAAAACGCATGTCCTCTTGTCGCATACCAATACGATATGCCCGGCATTTGTCACAGGTGCCGTACCCGTCGACTGCTACTGACCGCAAAGCGGTGTTCGGTCGCCCTCCGAAGTCCATTCCTTTCCGCTTCCGTCATCGCATCTCAGCACCGCGACTCTCTGTGGGCTTATCACGAAAAGTACTCTTCTTCATCACAGGTTTGGAGTAGATTATATCACGGAACTTTCGTTTTGTCAAGAGGTAAAGCGAAAAAATTTTTTCTTGCTTTTCGGGGCAACATGCTGTATAATAAGTCCTGTATAATTTCGTATAATGAAGATGGAAAAAGACGGGGGGGACATCATATGACGGTAAACGAAAAAGCCTATGCCAAAATTAATCTTTTTCTGAACGTGACGGGGCGGCGCTCCGACGGATTTCACGACATCGTGTCCGTCATGCAGACCATAGGTCTTTCCGATACGGTAACGGTGACGGCTGTGCCGTCGGAGAAAACGAATATTCGCCTTGTCGTGTCGGGGGATGACCGTATACCGACGGACAGTCGCAATATCGCCTACCGTGCCGCAGAGCGTTTTCTCGCGGAGGCCGGACAGACGGCCGATGTGGAGATTGCACTGGAAAAACGCATTCCGTCCGCGGCAGGGCTTGCCGGCGGTTCCGCCGATGCGGCGGCGGTTATCCGGGCTTTGCAGGCTATATATCAAAAAACAAATTCTCAAAAAAACGAATATAAAATTGCGGCAGAACTCGGAAGTGATGTTCCGTTCTGCCTCAGTCACGGTGCCGCCCTGTGCGAGGGGCGCGGAGAGATTCGGCATCCCGTCGATGCCTTTTTTGATGTTCCTTTGGTGGTGGCCTGCGCGGATGAGAGCGTTTCGACTCCGTGGGCATATACCGCGCTGGACGGTATGTACGGCGATTTCTTGCAGGCAAAAGAGACGGGAGACAAAGCACTGTCGGCGCTGTTGTCTTGGGGCGGTAAGAAAGACGTACCCCCACCCGCCCTGTTCAACATTTTCGAGCGTGTCGTACTTCCGGTGTGCCCCGGCGCACAGGACATAAAACGGACGCTCTCGGCGTCGGGAGCGTCCTGTGTTCTTATGAGCGGAAGCGGTCCTTCCGTTTTCGGTATTTTCGACACGGATCATGCGGCTGCATCGGCCGCGCGGAAACTCGCCGGTGCGGGCATTCGCGCATGGTCGGTGAGAACCGTAGGGTAGAGGACGTTCAGCGTTCGGTTCCGTTCTTTTCTTTGTCGGAGATTTTTCCGAAAAGATACCGGATACCAACGCCCGCCGCGTATACCATGGTGTAGACAAAGAGGAGAATCACCGTCGTAGACGCTTTTCCTCCGGTTTTCCCGGAAATTACAGCCACAAACGTGAAGGCGGCGGCCGTTACCGCATAGTGGAGCAGGCGGCGCGCCCAGCCGGGAAGCGACGTTATGTTTCCGATTTCTCCGGCAGCGGAAAAAATCACGCCGAAGAGCAGCGCAAACAGAAACTGCGGCAGGGAAATGCTTCTGTCCGCCATGCCGGCAAGCACGGCGACAAGGGACAGAAAAAGCGTGAAGAGCACCGTATAAACACAGGCATTTGCTATCAGGGTATAAAATTTTTTCATTTTGAACCTCGGTATTGCTTTTTCCCAAAGAGTATAGCATACTTTCGTCGAAAAAACAAGCATTTTCCGAAAATAGTTCGGAAGATGTGTTGACAAGTATGCATAAAAAATGTATAATATACAAAACAATATTATCTTTTATCGAAGGACAGTACTTATGAAGAGAAAAGAAGCGCGTGAAAGCGCATTCTTGCTTCTGTTTGAAGCGGCGGCGAGACCCGAAGAATGCGGCAAGGACATATACGAAGCCGCCGTGACGGAAAGAGAACTTCCAGCGGATGATTACGTAAAGCAGGTTTTTTTCGGCGTGGAAGAACATAAAGACGACATTGAGGCATTGACGGACGCATGTCTCATCGGCTGGAAAAAGAACCGTCTGTCGACGGTTTCCGTCGCGATTCTCCGCCTTGGTGCGTACGAAATGCTTTACACAAAGGACATTCCGGCCAAGGTTACCATCAACGAAGGCATCGAACTCTCGAAGAAATACGATGATGAGAAAGCCTATGCTTTTATCAACGGCGTGCTGAATGCCATGGCGGAAAAGACGGGAAAAAAAGATGCCTGAGACAGCGGCCGTTATCGGTATAGACACAAGCAATTATACGACATCCGTCGCGCTTCTGGATACGGAGGGGAGACTGCTTGCCAATATCAAACGGCCTCTGCCGGTGAAGGGCGGCGAATGCGGTCTGCGCCAGTCGGACGCCGTTTTCGCACATGTAAAGAACCTTCCGTCCGCTATGAAAGAAGCTGAGGGTATACTCTCCGGGCGCCCCATTGCGGCCGTCGGCGTCAGCACAAAACCGAGAAATGCGGAAGGCTCGTATATGCCGTGTTTTCTTGTCGGCGCCGCGGAAGCGGCCGGACTGCAGGCGGCACTGCATGTGCCGACATATGCATTTTCCCATCAGTGCGGCCACATCATGGCGGCGCTGGATTCGGCCGGACGGGAAGAACACCTCACCCGTACTTTCGGCGCTTTTCATGTTTCCGGCGCGACGACGGAAGTCCTCCGCGTCACGCCGGACAATGACGGATTCCATACGGAAGTAGTCGGCGGCGGTGCGGATTTGCATGCCGGTCAGCTGATTGACCGCGTCGGCGTGTACATGGGGATGCCGTTTCCTGCCGGTCGGTATATGGAAGAGGCGGCACTTAAAAACAAGGTCCGTGTTTCGCCGCGCAAACCGAGCGTCTGCGGCATGACAGCCAACCTGTCGGGATTTGAAAATCTGGCCAAGGCACTGTACGACGATACGGGAAATATGTTTCTGACCTCGGCTTTTGTTCTGCGCGCTGTGTCCGATACGCTCGTCACACTCGGGGAGCGGTACATCGCCACATACGGCGAGATGCCGATTGTCTTTGCCGGCGGTGTCATGAGCAACTCCGCTATCAAGGCCGAACTGGCCCGTCATTTCGACGCCGTTTTCGCAGAACCCGCCATGTCGGCGGACAATGCCGTCGGCGTGGCGGCACTGGCACTGCGGTCGTACCGGGAGGGAAAAGACCATGGATTTATCGGCACTCCGTGACAGACCGGATATGTCGCCCGTTTCTGTCTCCGAACTGAACGAGGATATCAAACGGACGCTGGAATCCGAATCCCGGTTTTCTCACCTGACGGTGCGCGGCGAGATTTCCAATTTTGTCCGTCATTCGAGCGGACATCTGTACTT
>CAKRWK010000041.1 GCA_934417455.1 uncultured Eubacteriales bacterium | reverse complement strand
CGTTCGGGCGCCAGATCGTGAAGATAACAAGCGCGATGGCAAGCCAACCGCGGTCGCCGAACGCGTCGTTCGACCAGGAGCCGTTAACATAGTCCATGATATAATAGAGGCCGCCGAGGCCGGCAATCATACCGCCGACGCAGGTGGACACATATTTATACGCCGTCACGTTGATACCGGCGGCGTCCGCCGTCGCAGGGTTTTCGCCGACCGCGCGCAGATACAGGCCGACGCGTGTACGCTTCAGGACAATCGCCGCGGCAACGGCAAGGAGAATGGCAAGGTAGACCATGAAGCCGTAAGAGAAGAAAATCTTCCCGAAATCACCCATACTTTTTGCAAACGGGAGCGTTTTCTTGTAGTACTTCGCGATTTTCGTCAGCGCAATGGACGGGGTTTCACTGCCCGACAGTTTGATAAGCGAGCCGCCGAAGAAGTTACCGAAACCGATACCAAACGTGGTCAGGGCCAGACCGGTAACGTTCTGATTGGCACGCAGGGTGACCGTCAGAAAACAGTAAATCAGCGAGGCAAGGCCGGCGCCTATCAGTGCCGACAGAAACGGGATGACAATAGCGAGAAAGCCGTTGACTTTCGTCACGCTTTCCTGATAGAAGAATCCGCCGATAACACTGGAGATGGCACCTATGTACATGATACCGGGAATACCGAGGTTTAAGTTGCCGGATTTTTCCGTAATGATTTCACCGGTACAGCCGAACAGAAGCGGTGTTCCCTGCACAACGGCACGCTGTATGATATAGGCAAGCATTACGCGTCCTCCTTATGTCTCTTGAACTTTTCCGCGAGTTTCATGAAACGGGCGGTGGGAACGAGTTTATACTGAATAAAAAATTCGCATCCGATGATAAAGAACAGAATAATACCCGTGATAATATCGGGAAACGAGGGTGCAATGCCGGACTGAGAAGAAACTTCCAGCGCTCCGATATCAAGAAACACGAGAAGGAAGGATGCGAAAATCATGATGACCGGATTGAATTTGGCAAGCCACGACACCATGATGGCGGTAAAACCGCGGCCGTCCACAATGGAAGATGAAATGTTCTGCGCCGTACCGACCAGAAGGAAACCGCAGACACCGGCGACAAGACCGGAGAGCGCCATGGTGCGGATAATGACCTTTTTGACGTCGATTCCGATACAGCGCGCGGTGTTCTGACTTTCGCCGACGACGGAGAGTTCGTAGCCATGCTTGCTGTAACGGAGATACACATACATCAGCACCGTAATCACGACGACAACGGCAATGTCAATCACGTACTTGCGGACGCCCGTCGCACCGTTGAAGAAACGGCCGATGGCACCGGAGGGGTCAAGTTGGCTGCTGTCCACACTGGCGCTGAGTTTGTTCCATTGCCTCATGAAGAAGATAATAAGTTGCATGGCGACATAGTTCATCATGAGCGTGAAAAGCGTTTCGTTGGTGTTGAAATATGCTTTGAAAATCGCGGGAATCACGGCCCAAAGCGCACCCGCTGCCATCGCGCTGACAAACATCAGCGGAATCAGCACGAAAAGAGGAAGGCCCTTTCCGTAATACATGCAGACGGCCGTGGCAAGACCGCCCATCAGGGCCTGTCCCTCCGCGCCGGTGTTCCAGAATTTCATTTTGAAAGCCGGGGTCACGGCGAGGGAGACGCAAAGCAGGAACGCAAGGTTCTGAAGCATGACCCATGTGTTGTTTGCCGTGCCGAAGTTGCCGGTAAACATCTGTCCGTACATACGAAAGGGGTTGGTTCCCGTCAGCAGAAAAGTCAGAATTCCGCAAAAAAGAAGGGACAGCAGAATGGCGCCGGCGCGGACGCCGACGGACTTTCTGAGCGTGGGCGACACGTTTTTCTCGATATGAAAGAAAGGTTCGCGCGTCTTTTTTTCATTGACGGAATTATTCGTGTTCATCCGCATTCACTCCTTCCGCTTTGGTCATCAGAAGACCGATTTCTTCTTTTTTCGTCGTCCGTCCGTCCACAATGCCCGTGACTTTTCCGCCCGCAATGACAAGGATGCGGTCGCAAAGTTCCACCAGCACGTCGAGGTCTTCCCCGACAAAAATGACGGCGACGCCGTTTTTCTTTTGCTCGTTGAGCAGGTTGTAAATCATGTAAGAGGAATTGATGTCAAGACCGCGCACGGGATATGCGGCCATCAGCACCGTCGGCGCGGCGGCGATTTCACGGCCGACCAACACCTTCTGCACGTTACCGCCCGAAAGACGGCGCACGGGCGTCGCGGTTCCCGGCGTCACGACCTGCAGACTTTCGATAATGCGTTCCGCCAGATTTTTCGGCGGCTTGCGGTCGACGAACACGGACTTGCCGCGCCGGTAGGAACGGAGCATCATGTTATCCGTGATGTCCATGTTGCCGACAAGTCCCATGCCGAGACGGTCTTCGGGAACGAAAGAGAGACGGACGCCGAGTTCGCGGATTTCAAACGGCGTTTTTTTCAGGAGGTCAACCTCTTCCCCGCTGTCCGGTTCAATATAAGTGACGGAACCGCTGTCGGGCGTCTGAAGGCCGGCGATGGTTTCGAGAAGTTCGCGCTGACCCGACCCGGCAATGCCGGCAATACCGAGGATTTCACCGCTGCGCGCGGAAAAAGAAATGTCATCGAGAATGCTGATGCCCTCGGGCGTTTTGTAATTCAGATGGCGCACTTTCAGACGGCGCTCGGGATTCACGGGCATATCGCGACCGATATTGAGGCTGACTTTTTTACCGACCATCATTTCGGTCAGCGCCGCCTCGCTTGTCGTTTTCGTCTCCACCGTGGCGATATGCTCGCCGCGGCGCACGACGGCCACACGGTCGGAAATGGAGAGCACCTCGTGCATTTTGTGGGTAATGATAATAATGGTTTTCCCGTCGTCGCGCATACGGCGCAGAACGGCAAAGAGTTTGTCCGTTTCCTGCGGCGTCAGAACGGCGGTCGGCTCGTCAAGAATGAGAATATCCGCGCCGCGATAGAGGACTTTCAGAATCTCCACCGTCTGTTTCTCTGATACAGCCATTTCGTATATTTTTTTCTGCGGGTCTATGTCAAAGCCGTATCGCGCCGTAATATCCGACACGCGGGCGGCCGCTTTTTTCAGGTTAAAGGGTTCACCGTCGTCAATGCCGAGTAAGATGTTCTCCGTGGCAGTGAATATATCCACCAGTTTGAAGTGCTGGTGAATCATACCGATTTTATATCCGAACGCATCCTTCGGGGAACGTATGGAGGCCGGGGTTCCGTCAACGAAGATTTCGCCCTCGTCGGGATAATAAATACCGGCAATCATGTTCATAAGCGTGGTTTTTCCGCTTCCGTTTTCGCCGAGAACAGCCACGATTTCGCCGTGATTAAATTCCATGTTGATGTCGTTGTTGGCCAGAACGTTTCCGAAACGCTTGGTTACGTGTTTCAGTTCAAGGGCCGGCGTTGTATTCGTCATAGATTTTCTCCGAATCTTATGTAGCAAGAAAAGGATACGGGGCGGGGCCTTGGCAAGCTCCGCCCGTATCCGCGGTTCTTATGTCTTATTTGTTGATTTCGGTGATACCGTCGATACGTACGTCAAAGTACGGAGCCGAACGGTATTCGGACTCGGCAAAATAGCCGTTCTTGATGACTTCGGTTTCACCGACATAGTCACCGTTGTCGATAACATCGGCAAGATAAGAGGTGAGTTTTTCACCACCGACGGTGAAGGCGTTGATGTCAAACACGTGAAGCGTGCCGTTTTCAATCTTTTCGGCGACTTCGCGGATTTTGGCAAGGGTGCCAAGAGCGGCGGCCTCGCCGTTCAGAGCACTGAGGACGACGGAACCTGTCTTCATGTTGCCGCACCAGTTGGCTTCCAGGGTCTTGCCGTTGACAACGCAGTCAATCATGTGGTAGAAGTAGGGCGACCAGTCAATGGCGGAAGAAATGATGAAGGTTTTTTCGCACTGTGCAACCGTGCTGCCGTTGTAGGAGATGTTCGGAACACCGGCATTTTCGCAGGCGTTGGGAGCACCCATGGAATCGGCGTGCTGAGAAATCAGAACGCAACCGTCCTTGTTGATAAGGGTGTTGGCGGTTTCCATTTCGGCGGTCTCGTTATACCAGGAGGACGTGTAACGGACTTTCATCGTTGCGCTGGGGCAGATGGAACGGGCACCGAGGAAGAAAGAGGTGTAACCGGAAACGACTTCGGCATAGGGGAAGGCACCGACGTAACCGATAACGGCCTGCTCGGCGGTGATTTTACCCTCTTCAATCATCTCGTTGAGTTTCATGCCGGCGGCAACGCCTGCGAGGTAACGACCTTCATAGATGGAAGCGAAAGCGTTGTGGTAGTTGGAAAGGTTTTCGACGATGGCTTTGGTGCCGGTCGCGTGGCAGAACGTAACATTCGTAAACTCTTTGGCGGCTTTCAGCATGTTGCCTTCATGACCGAAAGAGTCGGCAAAAACAACTTTGCAGCCTTTGTTCACGAGACGAACGGCGGCATCATAGCATGCGGTGCCTTCTTCTTCAATGTTCTTTTCAAAAATCACCTGTTCGTCGGTCAGACCGAGGTGGGCTTTGATTTTGTTGGCGGCGTTGATGAAGTTCAGGTCATAGGTGGAGTTTTCGTCGTGCAGGAAAATGAAACCTACTTTGAAATCCGAGGGAACCGTGAATTTCTCACCGAGAGAAACGGCGGCAAGCGGGGCTTCGCTGGGGTCTTTCTCCTTCTTTGTGTCTTCTCCACAGGACGCGAGAGCGGCCGTAACGCAGAAGCAAAGGACAAGCGCGAGAACTAAGGACAAAACCTTCTTGAACATGTGACATGTTCCTCCTGAAAAAAATATTATTACACGGTGCATGACCGTTGTAATAGGGAAAAAGAAACGTCCGGAAGAAAAATCTTACGGACGGAACGTGACGACGCCGTCCTGCATGGATTCTATCATGGCAAGCGATTCCACGCGGATGCCTTCCCTGCGCAGCGCATCTCCGCCGCCCTGGAAAGCCTTTTCTATCGCAATGGCACACCCGGCGAGTTCGGCACCGGCGTCCGCAATGATTTTTCGGAGACCTTCAATGGCATTGCCCATGGCAAGAAAGTCATCCACAATCAGGATTCTGTCGTTTTTATTCAGGTATTCTTTGGCCACAGCGGCCGTGTACGTGTTCTTATGCGTAAAGGAGGAAATCTCGGCCGTATATACGTCCTTCGACTGGTTGACCGAGGAATGTTTTTTTACGATGACGGCCGGCACATGAAGTTCAAGCGCCGCCATCACGGCAATGGCGATACCGGAGGCCTCAATCGTAATGACTTTGGTCACACCCGCGTCCGAAAAGAGACGCGCGATTTCTTTTCCGACCTCGTGAAGGAACGCAACGTCGAGTTGCTGGTTCAGAAAACTGCCGACTTTCAGCACATTGCCGGGCAGAACCTGTCCGTTCCGGCGTATCATATCTTCCATTGCTCTCATCGGTCTGTCTTCCCTCCGGCAAAAATAAAATCGGGCTTGTCCGCACAAGCCCGACGAAAAAACAAAAAGGACAAACCAGAGGGAAAAATATATCCTTCTGCTGCTTTTCGTTCCAATAGTCGCAACTTTGGGCGTGCGGTAGAAACATCCGGGCCATATTCCGGACCTATATTGGTCTGATATTCACTTACGTCCCTATTATACACGAAGAAACGACAAATGTCAAGAGGGGCATTTGTCGAATTTTCAAGAAAATGCGCAGGCACTCCTGTGCAGAGTGCACAAATGCCCTGCAGGAGTCTTTCCGTTATCCTTCATTTTCCGCCATGCGGCGGATAAGCGCGGAAAATTCCTCTTCCGCCTCGGCGAGCGGTTTCTCGTTGACATAATAATAATCATAAGGATAGTTTTCGACAAGGTCGTCCGAAACATTGCCGTATGCATGCGCTCTGCGGACGAAACGACCGCCGCCGCGGATAAGAAGCGTTTTGGCCGCGCCGTCCGTGCGGTCGACAAATTTTCTGATTTCCCCCGCTTCCCTGATATGGACAAAGAACACCTCGTCGTCCGACAGAAGAAATTCCCTGTACCGCTGCTCTGCCCAGTTGGTCGGATAATCGTTGTAGGCTGCTGTCACGCGTTTGAGGTCGGAAAGAAATTTCCTTCCCTTTTTGTCCTTTGTGCCGTCCCAGCCGCAGACGGTTGCGATTTCCTTGATGGGAGTGATGGAGGAGACGTTGCGCACGCGGAAATGTTTGGCCGCAAGCGCGCAAAGCGTATCTTTACCGACGCCGCCGGCGCCGTTGATGACAATGGCGATTTTTTTCATTTTCTGTCCTGTTTTTATGTTTTTTCTTTATTTGTGCAATTTATCGTACAGTTTGGGAGGTATAATGCAAATGCAAACAAAAGAAAGGCAGGTTTCTCTTATGGAATACAAGTACGCGGTCGCGCTTATGAGAGGTGACGACGAAAAAATCATGGGTCTTTTCGACACGAAAGAAGAGGCCGACGAATTCGGCAAAAAAGTCAGACGTCCGCACAAAGAGGGACTGCAGTATTGCTTTTTCACCGCGTTCCGCGGCGGAAAGCCCTGCGGCGAGGACATTCGTATCTGCGATTATTATAACTGCGCCATTTAACGCATCTGTTTTTCGTAGAAGCGGAATGCCGTCGGCACGGCACAGTTGTTCCGGATATCTTCCGCCGTGCGGAACGTCATGTCCGCAGGCGGGGTGCCGAGCGTCACTTCGTATCCCGTCATATGCCACTCGACATGAGTGAACACATGCAAAGCGTCGCCGAGCGGGCGTATATCGGAAAACGCATACGCGCGGGTTTCGAGAAAATGCCGGGTCTCTTCTTTCGTCATCTTTCCTTTTTCGTTCGGGAATCCGAAAAGGCCACCGAGAAGTCCGCCCTCCGGGCGGCGGCAGACGGCATACCCGTCCCCGCACCGGAAAAGAAAGACGGTCAGTTCTTCGGTTTTTCTCGGCTTCTTCTGCGGACGCACAGGAAAGAGCGGAACAATCCGACCGAGGTTGGCCCGACAAATATCCGACAGCGGACAAACCGCGCAGGCGGCGTCGGCACCGGGTTTACAGACCGTCTCTCCGAGAATCATCCATCCTTCGGTGAGTGCTCTTGCCGCCTCCCCCGTCGGATATACGGCGGAAAGTGCGTCGCGCACCGCGCGTTTGGTTGTATCTTTCAACACATCGTCCCCGGCGGCGCAAAGACGCATGACGACGCGCAGGACATTGCCGTCCACGGCGGGCTCGGGCTTTCCGTAAGCGATGGAAGCGACGGCGCCGGCCGTATAGGCGCCGATGCCGGGAAGTTTCAGAAGTTCTTCCCGCGAATCGGGAATCTTTCCGCAGTATTCGGACATGACGAGCTGGGCGGCATGTTTGAGATTGCGCGCGCGGCTGTAATATCCGAGCCCTTCCCACATTTTCATGAGCAAATCGTCGTCGGCCGAGGCCAGAGACGCAACGTCGGGAAATGAGGAGGCAAAGCGGGTATAATACGGTATCACGGTGGCGGTACGCGTCTGCTGCAGCATGATTTCCGAAATCCAGACGTGATACGGCGTCGGCGCGTTCCACCACGGCAGCGTGCGCGGCACGGTCTCGTACCACGAAAGCAACCGTGAGGAGGCCGCCGACAAAAGTTCCGTTTCCTTTTCCATACGTCCCTCCCCTTTTGCGAAACTTCTTTTATTTTATCATAAACCGAAAAAAATAGCAAGAGGAGAAAGACAAAAAAGAGCGCCGGAGCGCTCTTTTTTGCCTTTTCCGGCAGAAGAACCGTTATCTGTGCTCTTCTTCTTTCTTTTCGTAGTTCGTACCGAACATGGTCTGTTCTTCCACGACGTCGTCTTCCAGCACTTTGACTTCCTTCTTGACTTCTTTGGCGGTGGGCTTCAGGAGAAGGTTGACAATGATACCGAGGATGAGGGCGCAAGCGATGCTCGAAATCGTGACGGGGCCGAGTTTCAGTTCCAGTCCGCCGAGGCCGGCCACAAGGATGGCGGCGACAACGAAGAGGTTCTTGGAGTCGTCAAGGTCGACTTCTTTGAACATGCGCAGACCGGAGACCGCAATGAAACCGTAGAGGGCGATGCAGATACCGCCGACAACACAGCCGGGGATGCTTTCGATGAAGAGCATGACCGGGTAGATGAAGGCAAGGACGATGCACATGATGGCCGTCGTGAAAATGGTATGTATGGAAGCGTTACCGGTGATGGCGACGCAACCGACGGATTCACCGTAAGTGGTGTTGGGGCAACCGCCGAGGGCGGCACCGGCAATGGAACCGACACCGTCACCGAGGAGGGTCTTGTCA
>CAKRWK010000040.1 GCA_934417455.1 uncultured Eubacteriales bacterium | reverse complement strand
TCGGGCGAGGGGGACATCTTTTCATCGCACATGCGCATGAGCGTGAGTTCCGCCACACTGCGACCGGCGCCGCCCAGACGCTGAATTTTCGTCACCGCGTCCTGCAAAAGGGACGTATGATAAAAAATCTTCGTCATGGAAAAAGCGTCCCGCACCGAGGAAAGGAACGCATATTCCGCATCCGTCAGGTCGAGATAATCTTTTGCGTCTTTGTTCGTTTTGGCGACCGCCATGTCGCGATACGCGTCCGTCAGGTTCTGAAGGAAAGCGCAAATATCGGCACCACTCATAACAACATTCCGTATAATTTCAAAAACGGATGTATAATCCGAGGCAGAAATTGATTTTAACAGACGATAGGACAGTTCGCGGCCGTCCGCGCCGACCGTTTCGGCAACGACGTCGGCATCCACATTCCGACCGGCGCCGGAGCAGAGTTCAAGCAAACTGACGGCGTCGCGCATACCGCCGGCGGCCGAACGGGCAATCATCCGGGCGGCATCGTCCGTCAGGGCAATGTTCTCTTTTTGTGCTATATAGCGGAGTCGCCCCATGATGACATCCGTCGGTATCCGCCGGAAGTCAAACCGCTGACAGCGGGAGACGATGGTGGACGGAAGTTTATGAAATTCCGTGGTGGCAAGAATGAAAATAACATACGGCGGCGGCTCTTCCAGTGTTTTAAGAAGCGCGTTGAACGCGGACTGCGACATCATGTGCACCTCGTCGATGATGTACACACGGTAGGCAAGATTCGCCGGCGTGAAAGCGATTTCGTCTTTCAGGTCGCGCACATTATCAACGCCGTTGTTGCTTGCGGCGTCCATTTCTATGACATCCGTTGCCACGCCGCGGTCGACGGACAGGCAGGCCTCGCACCGGTTAAACGGGTTGCCGCCCACGGGATGAAGGCAGTTGACGGCCTTGGCAAGAATTTTGGCACAACTGGTTTTTCCCGTTCCGCGCGAACCGCAGAAAAGATAGGCATGGGAAAGTTTTTTGTGCTCCACTTCGTATTTCAGAATGTCCGTCACGGCATTCTGCCCCCAGACGTCATCGAAATCCACCGGCCGGTATTTACGGTAAAGCGCGCGGTATGTCGGCATAATTCCCTCCCTGTCGGACGAATAAAAAAGGCGTGTCAAGCGGTACACTTCCGTTTCCGCATACACGCCAAAACAAATTTCCGCACATCGGAAAGAGCCATACACCCCTTCTTTGAACATGCACCTACACACGGTAACCGCCCTGTTCGCTCCGAACAGGCTTCCTTGCGGCACACCCGGAAGACTGCTTAATGCTGCTTGGTTCCCCACCTGACATGGTTCACAGTTCCGGATTGCGCAAGACCCATTCTTCAACACAAACGCAGACGGTGCAGACTGCACAGACGCAGCCCTCGGAAGGGGAATGAACCCCTGCTACAGCGGATTTCAGGTACAAGGCCCCGCTACTACCCCGGCTGGTATGGCTCCGTCCGACATGCGGAAAATTGCTGTCTTTTTATATTATAACAAAACTGAAGTAAAAATGCAAGGGTTTTCGCACAATTTTATTTGTAAATTAAATAACAAATCCGCCGCTGACGTTCAGAACATCCCCGGTGACGAATTTTCCGCCGTCGCCGGCAAGAAACAGAACGGCGGCCGCCACGTCCTCCGGGGTGCCGAGTCGGCCGACGGGCGTTTCGTCGCAAAGTTCCCGCAACGTTTGTTCACCGAGCGTACGGTTCATGTCCGTGTCGATGACGCCGGGCGCCACGGCGTTGACCGTGATACCGGAAGGTCCGACCTCTTTGGCCAGTGCTTTCGTGAAGCCGATGAGACCCGCTTTGGCGGCCGAGTACGGAACTTCCATAGAAGCGCCGACCAGCCCCCACATGGAGGCGACCTGAATAATACGGCCGCTGTGTCTTTGAAGCATGGACGTGCGAAGCACCTCCCGTGCGTACAGAAACGCGCCGGTCAGGTGTACCGACAGCATTTCGTTCCACTCGGCAAGGGACACATCCGTCAGCAGCGACAAGCGGCTGATACCGGCGTTGTTGACAAGGCAATCTATGTGTGACAACTCCTCCGTCGCACGACGCACGGCGGCGCATAAATCCGCCTCCGAACGGTTGTCCGCACGGATGGGCAAAGCCCCGGGTTCTTTGGCCAGCGTCGCGGCCGACGCCGCTGCATTGAGATATGTAAAGGCAACGGCATACCCCGCGTCGGCAAACGCGCGTACCGTCGCACGGCCGATACCGCCCGTGCCGCCTGTTATCAGAACTGTTTTCATGTCGTTTTCCTCCGTCCCAGATATTGTAACCGATTTTTCGGTTTCTGTCAAGAAAGAACTTGATTATTTTCCCTTTTTATGGTATTATATAAGAATTGAGGGATCTGCATACCTTTCTACCGACCTTTTCAGGAAACGAGGTGAGCCGTTTGGTTCTGATTATTCATAAAACCGGTCGCGGAGGACAGGAACTGGCCGAAATGTTCCGTTTTACCGGCATGCTTGCGTATGCCGTCAATGCGCACGAGGCACTCTCCGAAATCTCCACGCGCTACCGCGCGGTACTGATTCTCGATGCGGGGCGACTGCCGGATGCGGCAGACTATCTGAGGCGTCTTCGTTCCTATGCGGCGTCCGTTCCCGTTTTTTCCGTTCACATGCACGAAGGTGAAGATATGTCGGCCGACGGACTGTTTGACGACATCTTCCTGTTTGAGAGTCCCGCCGACTGCATTTACCGCATAATCAAGTATACGACGGCGCATGGCCTTCCCTCTCCCGGCGACTATCGGCTGGCCGGTATGAACGCTTCCTGCGGCGTACCGAAATTGACGGTGTTCGGCAAGGTTCTCCGCGTTCAGCCGACGAGAATGCGGATTATCCGTTACCTTTTCCGCGCATATCCTACCCGCGTCGGCGCGCCGGAAATCGTGAAGCATCTGTATGCCCCGTCCAAACGGCCGTTCCCTGCCGACATACGCACGCATGTCTGTGCCATTAACAAACTGTTCCGCGCGGAATACGGCCGCGCTCTGATTGACGTGGTCAAGGGCGAGGGGTACCGCATCTTTACCGGTGCAGAAGAAACCGAAGCGCTGACGCTCTGAAAAATTCCGGAAACCGAACAAGCCTTCCTTCATATGTATGAATTGTAGTTCATGCGAAGGGGGCTTTTATTTTGCGCTTTTCAAGTATATTTTTTCGATTCATTTCCCTGATTCTCGGCATTCATACGGGACAGAATTTTCCGCCGCCCCTGACCGCCGCGGAAGAAGCGGAACTTTTCCGTCGGATGAAAACCGGAGACGAGACGGCGCGCGGACGGCTGATTGAACACAATCTGCGCCTTGTCTCCCATATTATACGAAAATATTACACATCGTATCCGTATCCCGACGACCTTCTGTCCATCGGCAGTCTAGGTCTTATGAAAGCGGTGGATACATTCCGTGCCGAATACGGCACGCGTTTTGCCACCTATGGGGCAAAATGTATTCAGAACGAAATTCTGATGTTCTTCCGCGGACAGAAAAAAGGCGGTTTTGAGGTCTCCATTCACGACACCATCGACGTAGACCGTGACGGAAATCCCCTGACGTATCTCGACACCATCAGCGTGGACGACACCATGGCCGAGGATATCGACCTGAAAAACTACACGGAAAAACTTCACACGCTGATAGACCGTATTCTGGACGAACGCGAACGGCAGATTGTCGTTCTCCGCTACGGGCTGGAAGGATTCCAGCCGAAAACACAGCGGGACGTGGCAAAATATCTCGGTATTTCCCGCTCCTATGTATCGCGCATCGAAAAACGGGCTTTGGAAAAACTGAAGGACGCGTTCGGCGAAGTGCCGGATTTATCATAAAAGAAAAAATTTCCATGACGGGGGCGGGATAAAACGACGAAAAAAACAAAAACTACCGACAGTTCCGAAAGACGGAACGAAAGGATGTATATTTCATGACGGTATTCAACAAAATCGCCCTTATCATCGCCATCATCGGCACTCTCAACTGGGGACTTGTCGGACTCTTTTCCTTCGACCTTGTCGCCTGGATTTCGGGCGGTGCAACGACAGTGCTTGCCAGAATCATTTACATTGTCGTGGCACTGGCGGGGCTTTGGTGCATTTCCCTTCTCTTCCACAGCGGTGAAACCGCCGAAGAGCGCATCGACCGCGCATCGGCCTGATTTTCCTTCGGAAGGCGCACGGGGCGACTGCCGCACGGCATCGTCCCGGTGCGTTTTTTCCGACGTTTTACATACACTGTTAAAGAGACGGAATACGCTCTGACAAAATTTCCGTCTCTTTGATTAAAACGGAGGAAATTCCGTCAAAATAGGTATGTAAAACACAGGAAGGGAAAGAAAACGATGAACATACGGCGCGGTGATATTTATTACGCGGATTTAAGTCCCGTTGTCGGGAGCGAACAGGGCGGCCTTCGTCCCGTCCTTATCGTACAGAACGATGTCGGCAACCGTTACAGTCCGACGGTGATAGCGGCCGCCATTACCTCCCGCATGGGAAAGGCGAAACTGCCGACGCATATTGACGTCCTGAGCATGGATTCCGGGCTGTCCAAGGACAGCGTCATCCTGCTTGAGCAGATACGTACCATCGACAAACAACGTCTGAAAGAGAAAATGGGACATCTGGACAGCGATACCATGAATCACGTCAACGATGCCATACAGGTAAGTTTCGGTCTCGGCGCGGAGAGCCCGGCCGGCCGCAGCATCGGCTGACAAAAATTTCGGGAATATTGAGGAGAATCGTTTCATATCCTGTAGCAGGTACTCAAAAAAGAAAAGGACGGTTCCCAAACAATGTATATGAACACTTACAAGCCCGAAGGTATGCTTCTTCCGACTCCGGAAAACCATGAATACATCTCCTCCCGCGCCGGTCTGGAACGGGCACTGGAAAAGCAGGTCATTCTCGAAGCGCCGGTCATTCTTTGCGACCATAACTTCAATCTGCACGTATCCCTCTGTCCGCATGTCCGCGGCATTATCGAGCGGGAGGAGGTACAGTTTCTGCCGGAAGACGAACCCGTAAAGGACATTGCCATTCTGACAAGGGTCGGCAAGCCCGTATGCTTCAAGGTCGTCGGTTTTGAGAGAGACGAACGGGGCGACACCGTGGCGCATCTGTCACGTCGGGCGGCGCAGAGAGAATGCGGTCTGAATTACATATCGACGCTGACGCCGGGAGACATTATCCCGACCAAAATCACGCATCTTGAAAATTTCGGCGCGTTTGTCGACATCGGATGCGGCATTGTTTCCCTGCTTTCCATCGACTGTATTTCCGTCTCCCGCATTTCCCACCCGGCGGCGCGGCTGTCCGTCGGCGATACGATTTTCACCGTCGTCAAGAGCACAGACGACAGAGGTCGCATTTACGTGACGGAACGGGAACTTCTCGGCAGTTGGGAGGAAAACGCCGCGCTGTTTTCGGAAGGACAGACCGTGCGCGGCATTATCCGGAGCATTGAAAGTTACGGCGTGTTTGTGGAACTGACACCGAATCTGGCAGGACTTGCCGAACTGAAAGAAGACGCCCGCCCCGGACAGACGGCGGCCGTGTACATAAAAAGCATTATCCCCGAAAAAATGAAAATCAAACTCATCATCATCGATTCGCACGACGCCCCACGCCCGACGGAACCCATGCGTTATTTCGTGGACACCGACCGTGTCAGTCACATGGATTCGTGGATGTATTCCCCGCCGTCCTGCCCGCGCGTCATCGAAAGCGTTTTCGGTTGAGAAAAAGCCCTCTTGCATTTTTCCGTTCCGCGTGGTACAATGAGAACAGAAAAAAAGCGGAGGGCTTTTTATGGTACATATCGGAAATGACTGGGACGCACTTCTTTCGGAGGAATTCGGAAAAGACTACTACCTCGCTTTGCGGGAGTTTCTGAAAAAGGAATATTTCACGACGCGCGTATACCCGCCGATGAACGATATTTTCAATGCGCTGCGCTATACGCCATATGCCGATGTGAAGGTCGTCCTGCTCGGGCAGGACCCGTATCACGGAGAAGGACAGGCGCACGGGCTCTGTTTTTCCGTCCGCCCCGGCGTGCCGAAGCCGCCGTCGCTCGAAAACATCTTCAAAGAACTGCAAACCGAAACCGGCATGACGCCGCCGAAGGACGGCACGCTCACGGGGTGGGCTGGCCAGGGCGTTCTTCTTCTGAACACAACTTTGACCGTCCGCGCCGGTCAGCCGCAAAGCCATAAAGGGCGCGGCTGGGAAACGCTGACGGACAGAATCGTCACGCTTGTCAATGAAAAGGACAGCCCTGTCGTATTTCTTCTATGGGGTAGCAACGCGCGTAGCAAAAAGGCGTTGATTACCAATCCCCGCCACCTCATTCTCGAATGCGCGCATCCGAGTCCCCTGTCCGCCTACCACGGCTTTTTCGGGTGCGGTCATTTTGTCAAGGCCAACGCCTTTCTGTCGGCGCACGGTCTGTCTCCCATTGACTGGGCAAAGACCGTATAACTTCTGCCCGAAAATAAATTGCAAAACAAAGGCAAAGCGCGGAGAACCCGTTCTAACGGTTCCTCCGCGCTTTGCCTATCTTTTCATTATACCATGTTCCCCCGACTTTGTCAATCCGCAAGGTGCACAAAATTTTGAGGCAAATTTTGTGCACTTTTTTTCCTTGCTTTTTCCCTTCCGATATGGTATACTGAAATCGAACCGCCAACACAAAAAAGCATTACTTCTGAAAAATTCTGACATCGCCGGATCTTACGCCAAAAAAATTGCAGTCTTAAAAGAGTGGGCGCACGGATGTTTCCATGAAAGGAGTTCTATATGCGGAAAAACAAAATCAAATCTTTCTTTGAAAAAATCAAAAGAGCACTAAAACCTCGGGAGAAAGAACCCGTCACAGACGTAGAAAAACGAGATGCATTCGAGAAAAATTTTGTAAAGTCCCATACAGAATATAATCTGACAAACCTTGCCATTTACTGCTATGAGAGTATAAACAGTGTATTGGTGGGATTCGTCTTGCGGACGGAAGTTGACAAGAAAAATTTTGAGGAAAACAATTGCCGTCAATGCGTCGAAGTTTTGAAAAATGAAATGAAAGCAAGCGGACTCTATGATTACAACGAGTTTGACTATATGGTTTTGTCGCAAGAATACATTGACAAAGATTGTTGTGGCATTCTTTACTACGCGATGAAGTGACAAAAAACATTTTTTGAAACGCTCTTCGCGGGCAACATCGTTCACAAAAAGACAAAGGTAAAGACCGTCAGGTAAAGGCACCGCCCCGAGGGCGAATTTTCGCCCTCGGGGCGGCAGAAAACAGCGCCACTTCGGATGTATGCAAGACTTGCACCTTTGCTCTTATTTGAGGTGTTCATATGAAAAACCTGATTTTGAAAAAATAACGGTATTTAACGCAATAATTGCCTCTGTGTAGAGACGGAAGGCGTCGAAAACTTTCGAACAGCGTTTACCTTTCTGAAAATGTAAAAAAGATGACAGAACTGCAAGATATGGGAATACATAATATGAAATCAAAAATCAGAAAATATTTGCTTAATAAAAGTGTCTTCGGAAACTTAGACAAAATTTTAGAAATGTACGCAACCGGCAAATTGAAGCAACTTTTGTCGGGATACGAGGATGTGCGGATTTTCCCTTCTCTTTCCCGCGGGAATGAAACCGTTCAGGTAAATTATCGTTTTCAAAACATATGTGTTACATTAGACTTTTTTGAGAGCAGGTATGATTTTGTCATATATCCCATGGGGACAAGTGCCGATGATTTGGAAACGCTGTTTACGGAAAATGCCTATCCGGAAAATTTCGACCCGAAAGTGCTGATACATGAAATTGATACAAACATCAAAAACCACCCCGTGCGGAAGGACATATCGGCAGCAGAGAAAAAAAGAAAGATTTACAGTTTGCTTGCAGGTTTAAGCTTCTGTCCGCCGACCGCCTTGATTGTGTACACCGCCGTGTATTGCCTGACAACGGGAAACGCCGTAAAGTTGGACGTCTGGTGGCTTATATGTTTTATTGTCATTCCGCTGATTCTATGGTGGATATTCGATTCAAAAGCAAAACGGATAAAATAAACACAGTGCCGTGGTAAAAGGAATTTGGTGTTTTCGGATATGGATATGCATAAAAAAGTATTTGTCGCCGAGATAACATGGCTGACAAAAGAGCAAGGGGGACGAACCGGAGGTATTCCGATGAAAGCCCCAAAATACGCCCCGTTGATCGCCATTGACGGAAAAAACGTGTTTAACGGAAGTTCATGGTCCGTCATATGCTACTCGTT